>JBOHKJ010000135.1:0-1684 GCA_050728975.1 Kiloniellales bacterium
AGGTTAGGACGACGCCCATGCGCTTCCATGCTCCTTGCGCGAGACATCTCCTGGCTGCCGGCAATCCATGACGGTGACCGAGTGAACCCGATGCGGAGCCCGCAGGGTCCCGCTGCAGCGCCGCTGACCCGGCGGCTGGTCCGCGGCGGCGGCTGGGCGCTGCTGGCGCGTACCGTGGCGCTGCCGATCGGCCTGCTCCAGGCGATGCTGCTCACCCGGATCCTGACGCCGGCGGAGGTCGGTGCCTACTTCCTCGCGATCAGCCTGATCGGGCTCCTCGCCATCCTCGCCCAGGGCGGCATGTCGCGGCCGATGGTGAAGATGGTCGCATCGGCGCTGGCCACCGAGCGGCCGCGGGCCGCACGCCACGCGATCCGCGTCGCTCTTCTGGTCACCCTCGCGGGCGGCGTCCTGCTGGCGCTGGCGCTGGCTGCGGGCCTGGGCGAAGGGCTGAGCGCGATGCTCGAGGACGGCGACGCGCTGCGCCGCGTCCTGCCAATCATTGCCGCCATGGTCCTGGCGTTCGCCCTGATCGACGTGGTCGCGGAGACGCTGCGCGGTTTCCACGACCTTCGCGCCGCCTCCGCCTTCGGCGATTACCTGGCGCAGCGCGCGGCCTTGTTGCTGGTGCTGGGCACGATCTGGCTTGCGGGCTGGCCCGCGGACCTGACGACCGTGCTGGCCGCGGCGCTCGCTGCCGCGGTCCTCATGCTGTCGCTGGCCCTTGGCCAGCTGCGCCGTCAGTTGGGAAAAATCGGTCGCCACGGCGCCCGCTGGCGCACCGCCGAGGTGCTCGGCCACGGCCTGCCGTTCCTCCTGATGCGCCTCAACTTCTGGTTTTCCGCCGGCGCCGATCTCTGGGTGCTCGGCATGTTCCGGCCGCCGGAGGAGGTCGCCATTTACGGCGCCGCGTCCCGACTGGCAGTGATCGTCGGGACTCCGCTTGCCGTATCCAACGCGGTGCTGGCACCGGTGATCGCCGAGCTGCACAGCCGGGGCGAGCGGACGCGTCTGGAGAAGGTGATGCGCGCCGCCGCCACTCTGGGCGTTCTGCCGTCGCTTCTGCTGGCGACGCTGTTCTTCGCACTGGGCGATCAGATCCTGAGCATCGCGTTCACCGAGGCCTATGCCGAAGGCCGGCTGGTGGTGGTGATCCTGGCGATCGGCCACCTGGTCAACGTGCTGTTCGGTTCCTGCGCGCTCGCGCTGACCATGACCGGCCATCAACGGGACGTGGTGGTGGTGAGCGCGCTCGCCGGGCTCGTCACGGTCGTCGCCTTCTACCTGGTCGCGCCGGCATACGGTGCCCCCGGCGTCGCGCTGGCCGCCGCGCTCGCCCTGATCTTCTACAATGTCGTGCTGGCCGGGATCGTGCGCTGGCGCCTGCGGATGATCACCTGGGGCACCTTCTCGCCGAGCTCGCTGCGCCGCTTCGCGGACGAGCTGACCGGCGCGCTGATCCGGCCGCGCTGAAAGACGCGCGAGGGGATGTTGCGCTGGCGGTTGGATCAGGCGCCCTTGCGCAGCGCGTCCACCAGAAACACGGCGAAAATCCCAATGATCAGTCCGACCACCCCGGCGAGCGCGAGCAGGAGGAGGGGGCTGGTCGAGGTCGGCCCTGGGCTCGGCGCCGGCGGGCTCACGATCTGCGCCGCGACCGGCACGTCGCTCGCCAGCATGGCCT
>JBOHKJ010000136.1:0-2325 GCA_050728975.1 Kiloniellales bacterium
CGGCTGGTACCGGGAAGGCGAGCAGGCGGAGCGTCATCTCCTCAAACGCCCATTTGGGATCGAAGTTCGCAACGAAGCTGCGATGGTCCTCACCGTCGCCTGGCACGGCCAGCCGATCGGCGAGCTGCGCCACGACGGGTTCGAGTGGCGCTGGAAAGCCGAACAAGGCTTCGATCTGCCGTTGGTCCGGCAGCGCATGCCCGGCAAGCTGCCGCCCTTCATTCTGTCGCTGCTGCCCGAAGGCTGGCTGGAACGCGTCCTCAAAGACAGCGACGAGCGGGCACTCCTGCGATCCGGTAAGCGCTATATGTCCAACATCACGATCAGCGAGCGCGCCGCAGACCTCGTGACGCTGCCGGCCGATATCCTCGTCAGCCGCCTTGCCGATCACAGCCGCGACGGTCTTTTTCTGGGCAGCTATGCCGGGCCGGGGCGCGGCGACATCGAGCAGAGCTTCGAAGACAATCTCGCCCGCCTTTATGCCAGCGCCGACACGCCGCGACTATCCGGGGTCCAGATCAAAGCCCCGATGTTTCTTGACGAAGCCGGCAGGCTGGCTCCCAGCACAGGCCTACCCTTTACGCATATTCTCAAACCGGCAGGAACGAGCGGGTTTCAGGCGCTCCCTGTCATCGAATATCTCGCCATGGCGCTTGGACATCATGCCGGACTCGAAGCGCCGCGTACGGCGCTGGTTGCCATGCCGGACGACATGCCGCCGGCACTTATTGTC
This sequence comes from Kiloniellales bacterium, assembly GCA_050728975.1. Lineage (GTDB taxonomy): Bacteria > Pseudomonadota > Alphaproteobacteria > Kiloniellales > JBOHKJ01 > JBOHKJ01. The sequence continues at coordinate 734 of JBOHKJ010000136.1, forward strand.
GAGCGCTTCGATATTCGCACATCGTCCGAGGACAAGCGCCGAATTGCGCTCGAAGACCTTTGCTCCGTGCTCGATCTCCCCCCCGAGGCAAAATACGACGGCACAATAGAGCGTATCGCCCGCGCCATTCGGCCGCTCTCGACGACGCCCGAAGACGATCTCTTCATCGTCATAAAGCGCGCGTTGTTCGCCTGGCTCATTGCCGATGGCGACATGCATCTCAAGAATCTAGCGATTCTCAAGGTAGCGCTGCCGAATGCGCACAGCTTTGATACTGTAAGGCTGGCGCCGCTTTACGATGCCGTGACCACAAGGGTCTTTCCCCATCTTGAGCATGACCGCATGGCGCTGAAGCTGAACGGCAAGGACGATCGTTTGCGGCGAGCTGACTTCCTTAAGCTTGCTGCAACAGCCGGCATCGCCGCCGGTCCGGCAAACGCGGCCATCGACCGAATGCTGCACGAATTCGCACAGGGCCTCGACGTGGTTTCTGTGCCGGCAATGTCCGGCTTCGATTCGGATATTGCCGCCAGGGCCGAACGGATGCTGGCACTCTGCCGCGAGCGCCTTGGCGGCTTCGCCTGAGCGCAAGGCCGTGCGATGCAGGAATGGCGGGGGTTGGGGAGGGTAAGTTGCCCTGATCCGATCTCGCCTTACCTCCGTCCCGTGTTCACGCCGCTCTTCACCTCCTCGCTGCCGAACGCCTCGGCAAGCCGCGCGGCGGCGCTGCGGGACCTTCGATATTTCCGCGACGCTCGGCCTTGGGCAAGATCGGATTGGATTGAATCGATCCGATCCGTGAATCTTGCTTTAATCGTTAGGTGTAGAGCGGATTCACGCGACCGAGCGGAACCGGGCGACGGTTCCAGTCGGCCGCGGTCCGCTCTAGCTCTCGGCCATTGCCAATTCGCGGCTGCGGCCGAGCCGCGTCATCGAGTCGTGCAAACTCGGGTCGCGCTTGAGCTGCTGGCCATAGTGCCTCCGCAGCGCCGCCGTCATCCTCCCCTTGCGTCGAAGCAGCTCGTCGGCATAGCCGACCATGAGCGAGTTCGGCCAGGCTTGCGGGCGTATCTCCCTCAGCCGCGCGAAAAGCAGATCCTCCGATTCGCTCTGATTGGCCTGCGCCAGCAACGAAAGCATCGCCGCCGTCGAGCGCGACACGCCCATGTGGCAGTGGACCAGCAGGTGAGCGTCCTTGCGCCTTGCGCTCGATGCCTGCAGCTCGGAGCCGAAATGCAGGATCTCCTCGACATGCCCGTGCGTCGGCATGATCCGCCCTGTCATCGGTCCGATGATGTCATGGAAATGCAGGGTCGTGCGGTGGTGCGCGTCGAAGCTTCGAAAGGCGTCCAGCTCCGGCCAGCCGGGATCGAGCAGGGACAGCACGTGCGTGACCTTGCGTGTCTGCTGGGCGGGTAATTCGTCGATGCCGCAGACGGTCAGGACGGAAAGGGAGACAGGTCTCATTCTCAGGTCCTCTTGGAAGCGCGGACGCGTTGCCATCGCGAGCTGGACCCTTGCGGCCTCGGTCACCTCGACAGGCCCTACCTCCGCCCCGTCTTCACGCCCGTCTTCACTTCCGTGCTGCCGAG
>JBOHKJ010000137.1:0-10066 GCA_050728975.1 Kiloniellales bacterium
TCGCCCACCCGGTCGGCGAAGCGGAAATCGTTGCTGAAGACGAAGGCGTCGTTGCGGAACAGGTTGACCATGACCGGCAGGTTGGTGGTCGACGACAGCCGCGCGGCCTCCTTGCCGCTGCCGTTGAAGTGCCGATAGCGGCAGTTGAGCGGGAGCGCGAAGAGGCTCTTCGGTCCCCATTCGAAGGAGTGCTTGCGGCCGTCCTCGGTCTCGATGACCGTGTTCCCGTGGCCCGCCAGCACGTAGATCACCTCTTCGAAGAGATGCTTCTGCGGGCTGGTGCTGCCGCCAGGCACGAGCTCGAGGACATGGACGTTGACGAAATCGCCGCGCCCCTTGAGATGCACGATCGCGCCGTTGCAAGCGAAGCGGTCCCAGCGGGCGGCGGGGACCTTCAGGAGATCGATGCCGAAATCCTCGACGACCGGAACGCCCTCGCCCGCCGCCCAATCGCCGTAGGGATCGAGCAGTAGCTTGAGGTCGCGATCGGTCGTGACTGTCTCTTTCTTGTCGGCCATGATCCACCTCGCTTGCCGGCTATCAGGATAGCGCGCGGCCGGGCGGCGCTTCTGCCCAAAAATCCGAGCCAGGCGCGGCAGTGCCGGCCCGGCCTCTTCGCATCGCTATTGACGCGTGGCTCGCCGGGCCGGCTTCGTCACGCGGCCTTCGACTTCAGCTTTTCGTTCAGCTTGTCGCCGGCATCGCCGATGCCGTTGAGATAGTGCTCCCACACCTTGAGGTTGACCCGGCAGGCTTCCACGACCGCATCGGCCATTTGCAAGCGCTCCGCGTGCTCGGCGACCGCGTTCCAGCCGAGGTCGGAATGCACGATGTCGGCTTCTTCGTGCAGCTCGAAGAACTCGAGCTTGTCGTTGGGAATCCCGAACATCTCCCCCCAACGCTTGCGCTCCAAGCCGAACCAGCCGTGTGGCTTGGTCGGGCCGCTGCCGTAGCCGGGAATATTGGCGCGCTCGGCGCAGGTGTTGGCGACCATGCCTTCCAGCCAGTGGCGATTCCCCATCAGCGCTTCCCAAGCGAGCCAGGCGAGCTGCGTGCTGTCGAGCGGCTTGGCGGCGCGAATATCGTCCAGTCTCATGCCGATGTGGGTGCCCAATTCTTCCAGGATCGCCCAATGCGGACGCCCGCCCCCGTGTTCGTTGTCGGCGATGATCTCTTCGGCGCAGGCATGGATGATGCCGAGCTTGAGATCCCAATCGGGCGTGTTTGTCGCCACCTTCAGCTTCAGCACGGAGTTGCGTTGCCGCGTGTTCAGCCGATGCTGATAGACGAACATCTTCGCGCGGCCCTCGTTGAAGGGCTCGTGGAAAAACCGGCAGCCGTCGCAGAACTCGTGGACCTCGCGATCCAATCGCTTGATGACGTCGCCCTTGGTTGCGGCCATCGCTGTCCTCTCTCCCGTCACGGGCGCGGCGCTCCCGCCGCGCCCGGTCCGTTGGTCCGTTCGCTCTTGGCCGAAGCTAACCAATGGTCCGCCGACACCGACAGAACAAAAATGCAATACGCTCCAAACAACGGGACTATGGCGCAGAGCCCGAAGGGGCCCGGCGCTCACGCGGCCTGGGGCTTGCGCCAGCCGGCGGTCCCCTTGTCGGCGAGATCGAGCGCCACGCCCTGCACCAGCTCGGTCACCGCCAGGAAGGCCTTCGAGGGGGGCCGCACGTTGGAGAAGGCCAGATAGAGCGTGCGCGCGATCTCCGGCGCGATCATCTCGCGGGCCGCGATCCTGCCCTCCTCGACTTCGCTGCGCACCGCGCCGAACGGCAGGATCGTGCAGCCGAAGCCCTGGCGCACGAAGTCGCGGATCATCGCCACCGAATCGACCTCGAAGGCGATGGTGTAGTCGGGACGGATGTCCTTCGCCGCTTCGTCGACCATGATGCGCAGCAGATGCGGCCGGCTGGGCAGGACCATCGGATGCCGCAAGGCCTGGGTGAGCGTGATCGGCCCCTTGCCGGCTGCCGAATGACCCACCGGGTAGATGAAATAAAGCACCTCCTCGACCAGGCGCTCGACCGTCACGGTATCGCTCGCCAGCGTCGGATTGTAGGTCAGCGCGATGTCGATCCGCTCCTGCTCGACCCATTCCATCAACTGCTCCGACAGCCCCTCGGTGATGTTGAGGACGATCTCGGGGTAGTTGTCGCGGATGCGCCGCGCGAGGCCGGTGGCCAAAAGCTGGCTGGCGGTCGGCGACATACCCACCGTCACGCGGCCGCGCGGGGTCTTGGCATAGTCCAGCAGATCCTGCCGCGCCCGCTCCACCTGGCGCAGGATGATCTCGGCGTGCTTGGCCAGCAGCAGGCCGGCCTCGGTCGGCGTGATCCCGCGCGAATGGCGCTGCATCAGCTGGGTCCCGAGCTCGGCCTCCAGCTTGCGGATCTGCAATCCGAGCGCCGGTTGGGCGATGTAGAGGTGGTCTGCCGCCTTGGTGATGGACTTGTGGCGCAGCACCCCGAGGAAGAATCGCAAGCCTTTGATATCCATGACATTTCCGAGGCCGGAGAGGGTTCGTGCCAATAACTTTCTGCTTGGCTGCGCTTGCGGTCAAGCATTATCATTTGAGCTTGGCGCCGGCTCGCTGCCCGGCTGGGGGCCCCAGCTGGGCCATAGCCTCGCGGCACTAGCGGCAGCACAAAATTGTTCTGGCCTGCTGCCCCGAGCGCCCCCTAAAGCCTAGCGGAGGCGGTTGCCGCCGCCGGCGATCGGCAGCAGCATCGCAAGCGGGCAGCATCACGAGCGGGAGGCCGAGCAAGCCGATGACCAGGGCGCAGAGCGTCTCCGAAGTCCAAATCAAGAATCCGATCCGGCTCGGCGCCTATGCCGAGCCGCATGCCGACCTGCGCGACTGGATGGGCCGGGTCGAGGGCATCGGCGAGATCAAGAAGATCGACGGCGTCGATTGGAACCTGGAGATGGGCGCCGTCGCCGAGATGATCTACCACAATCAGCCCGAAAACCCGCCGGCGCTGCTGTTCGACAACATCCCGGGCTACGCCAAGGGGTTCCGCGTTCTCTCGGGCATGACCAACTCGCCGCGCCGCCTTGCGCTGACGCTCGGCCTGCCGATGCCGGAGCACCCGATCGACGTGGTGCGCGCCTATCGCGACCGCATGAAGCGCTTTCAGCTAATGCCTGCCCGCTACGTCAATACGGGTGCCGTCCTGGAGAACGTCGACCGCGACGACGATGTCGACCTCTACAAGTTTCCGGTGCCGTTCCTGCACGAGCTCGATGGCGGCCGTTATATCGGCACCGGCGATCTCGTGATCATGCGCGATCCCGAGGACGACTGGGTCAACATCGGCACCTACCGCGTGATGATTCACGACAAGAACACCGTCGGCCTCTGGATGTCGCCGGGCAAACATGGCCGCCTGATCCGCGAAAAGTACTTCGCCAAGGGCAAGAACTGTCCGGTGCTGATCTCGGTTGGCCACGATCCGCTGCTGTTCCTCTCGTCCGGCAACGAGGTTGCCTACGGCACTTCGGAGTTCTCCCACGCCGGCGGACACCGCGGGGTTCCCTTCGACGTGGTCGCCAGCGAATTGCATGGCCTGCCGATGCCGGCGTCGGGAGAGATCGTGCTGGAAGGCGAGATCGTCCGCGACGACGCACGGCCAGAAGGGCCGTTCGGCGAGTGGACCGGCTACTACGCTTCGTCGGTGCGCGAGGATCCGGTGGTTCGCATCAAGCGCGTCTACTATCGCGATAATCCGATCCTCACCATGGCGCGGCCCGGGCGCCCGCCTTCCGACTATTCGCTCAGCAAGTGCGTCATCAAGTCGGCGATGATCTGGGACGAGGTCGAGCAGGCAGGCCTGCCGGGGGTCAAGGGCGTCTGGACCCACGAGGCCGGCGGCGGGCGCCTCTTCAACGTCATCTCGATCAAGCAGGCCTATCCGGGCCATGCGCGCCAGGCGGCGATGCTGGCCGCCAACTGCCACGCCGGCAACTATCTCGGCCGCTTCGTGGTTGTGGTCGACGAGGACATCGATCCTACCAACACCTTCGACATCGTCTGGGCGATCTCCACGCGCTGCGATCCCGTCGAGGACATCGATTTCATCCGCAAGGCCTGGTCGGGCGCGCTCGATCCGCGCAAGCGCAAGGGCGACAACCACAACTCGCGCGCCATCGTCGATGCGACGCGGCCCTGGGAATGGAAGGACGAATTTCCGCCGGTCGCAGAATCGAGTCCCGAGCTGGCCGCCAAGACGCGCGCCAAGTGGGGACACCTGCTTGACTGAACGACGCGTGCAACCATGAGCGTGTGCGCGGCAGCGGAGCGGCAGCCCGGGGGGCGCCGGCGGCGGTGAGCGCGAGCGCGCTCGCCGCCTACCTCAAGAAGCGCCTCGCGGAGGCGTTCGGACTGCCGTTCTGGGGATTCTTCGCCGTCGCAGCGGCGAGCGCCGGACTCTGCTACTGGCTGCTCGGCGCCCACGCCTTCGAAGAAGCGCTGGCCCGCGATACCCAACTCATTCTCGCGGTGATCCCGCGCATTCTGCCGGCGGTGGTGATTGCCGGCTGCGTCGCCGTGCTCCTGCCGCGCGAAAAGATCGCCCGGCATCTCGGTGCCGATTCGGGGTTCACGGGATTGGCGCTCGCCAGCCTCGCCGGGATTGTCACGCCCGGCGGGCCGGTCGGCGCCTTTTCCTTCGCGGCGCTGTTGGGCGGCGCCGGGGTCGACCGCGGCGCCCTGGTGGCTTTCCTGACTGCCTGGTCGACGCTGGGGCTGCAGCGCATTCTGGTCTGGGACGTGCCCTTGATGGGCGCCGACTTCTCGCTGCTGCGCTTTGCTGCGTCCCTTCCCTTGCCACTGATCGCCGGCTGGCTTGCGCGCCGGATTCCGATCCATCCGGTCTTTCCCGGTGCCGCGCCGCTGTCGCCGGCGCGCCCAGGCGACGAGGCCGGCCGATGAGCCCCGCGCTGGTGCTGCTGTGGCTGCTGGCCGGCGGCCTCGTCTTCCTGGTCTGGCGGCGCGCCGACGGCAGCGACCGCGAAGCTGCGCTCAAGGCCGCAGATCAGCTGTTCCGAATCCTGCCGCGGGTGCTGATGGCGGCCTTCGCAGCCGGTTTCCTGGCGCGCCTCCTTCCCAACGAGATCGTCGCCCAGTGGATCGGCCCCGACAGCGGCCCGTGGGGTATCGCAATCGCCGCTCTGGGCGGCCTCTTCGTTCCGGCCGGGCCGGTGGTCGCCTTCTCGCTCGCCGCCATTCTGGCCAAGGCCGGTGCGGCGTCGCCGCAGCTGGTGGCCTTCATAACCGCCTGGACCATCTTCGCGATCCATCGCGTGGCAGGTTACGAGCTGCCGATGCTCGGCTGGCGCTTCCTGGCGTTGAGGCTGGCCTCGAGCGTCGTCCTGCCGGTAATTGCCGGCCTGACCGCCGCTCTGCTGCTGCTGGCGGCCGGACAGCGCGCCTGGTGATGCAGCCCGCACCTCATCGCGATACCTGGCGTTTTTGGAGCCCAAGCCGGCAATGTCTTGGCCTCGCACGGCCGATTGGTGTTTGTTTTGATATAGCTGTGGGCGACCCCCCTTGCGGCCGCTCCGCTGCAACGCGCTCGGCAAAAGACCGCCACAAGAATCCGGGCAGTCCGGCGGCCGCCTAGCGGCCGGGAAAAGAGGCGAGCCGCCCAATGGGCGGCGTTAAGGGAGGAACAAAGCATGGTGAATCTGGCTATCGGGCGCAGGCGCGCGTTGAGCGGCCTCGCTGCGGCGGCGATCCTGGCAACGGCGCCCCTGGCGGCCGCGGTTGCACAGACGCCGGCCGAGTTCTATGCCGGCAAGTCGATCGACCTCTTGATCGGCTACAGCCCGGGCGGCGGCTATGACACCTACGGGCGCATGGTGGCCCGTCACATGGGCAAGCACATTCCCGGCAACCCGGATATCGTTCCTAAGAACATGCCCGGCGCCGGAAGCCTGAAGCTTACCAACTTCCTTTACAACGTGGCACCCAAGGACGGCACGGTCTTCGGCATCATCGGCCGCGGCATTGCGATGGAGCCGCTCTTGGGCGGCGAGGGCACGAATTTCGATGCGTTGAAGTTCAACTGGATCGGCAGCGCCAACAACGAAGTCAGCATCTGTGCGGCCTGGCACGAGACCGGTATCGAGACCTTCGAGGACATCCTGGAGAAGGAGCTGATTGTCGGCGGCACCGGCTCGGGCGCAGATACCGATACCTTCCCGCTGGTGCTGAACAACGTCTTCGACACCAAGCTGAAGCTGATCTCCGGCTATCCGGGCGGCAGCGACGTGTTGCTGGCGATGGAGCGCGGCGAGGTCGGCGGCCGCTGCGGCTGGTCGTGGTCGAGCGTCAAGACCAACCACATGCACTGGGTAGAGGGGAAAAAGATCAACATCCTGGTCCAGATGTCGATGAACAAGCATCCGGACCTGCCGGACGTGCCCCTGATCATCGATCTCGCCGAGACCAAGGAACAGAAGCAGGTTCTGGCGCTCATCTTCTCGCGCCAGACCATGGGCAGGCCGTTCGTGGCACCGCCGGATATTCCAGCCGATCGCGTGGAAGCGCTGCGCGCGGCATTCGATGCCACCATGGCCGATCCGGAGTTCCTGGCCGAAGCGCAAAAGGCAGACCTCGAGATTACGCCGGTCACGGGCACGGAGATCCAGGCACTCCTGGTGGACATCTACGACACGCCGAAGAAAGTCGTGGAGAGGGCGGCCAAGGCGGCGCAAGGCCAATAACCGCCTTCGACATTGCTCGCTAGCGGGGGGGCGCGCGGCGGCCGGCAGGCAAGCCCCGCGCCCCTTTCTTTTCCTCCGAGCGTGGAGGCAAACCTCAAGGGAGTGTGTGGTGAATGTTGGCCTGATCGGGGTCGGCGCCATGGGCGAAGCCATGGCCGGCCACCTCTGCCGCAAGGGGCACGAGCTTGCGGCCTACGACATCGATCCGAAGCGCAGCGCCGCCGTCTCCGCCTTCGGCGGAGCTCCGGTCGATTCGCTTCGCGCCCTGGCTGAGCGCGCCGAGATCTTCATCGTCATGGTCGCGACCGACGCCCAGAGCGAAGCGGTGGTCGACGCCCTGATCGCCGCCAAGGCGGCGCCAAACAGCCTGATTGCAGTCGCCGCCACCAACCATCCCGCGACCATGCAGCGGCTGGCCAGGAGGGCCGCCGAACACCGGCTGCGCTTCATCGACGCGCCGGTGGTCTTCGGCCTGCAGGGCGCGCAGGACGGCCAGCTGGTCAGCCTGTGCGGCGGTGCCGCCGCCGATGTCGAGTTCGCGCGGCCCGCGCTCCTCGCCTATGGCCGCGCGGTCCACCACGTCGGCGCGGTCGGTGCCGGCCAACTCGCCAAGGCCTGCAACAACATGATGCACTGGGCGGCTTGCGTCGCCAGCTACGAGGTGCTGCTGCTGGGAAAGCGCTTCGGCATTCAGGGCCAGCGCATGCGCGAAATCTTGCTCGACTGTCCGGCCCGTAACGGCACGCTCGAGCGCTGGGATGCGACGCGCTTCACCTGGCACGAGAAGGACATGGACATCGTCCTCGAGCTGGCCCAGGAGGCGGGCCTGACGCTGCCGCTGTTCGGGCAGATCGACCAGCTGGTGAAGCTGCTCGGCCCCCGGCAGGTGGCCGAGCTGCTGCGCGGCCCCACGGCGAGTTACCTCGGCTGCATCGTGGCACCCGATCCCGAGCGCTCGCTCGCCGGCGAGGATGCCACCCTCGCCTCTGCCAAGCCATGAGCGCCACCATTCCCATCGCTATCGGCCTGATTGGCCTCGGACGGATGGGCCGACCGATGGCGCGCCATTTCGCGGCGGCCGGACACCGCGTGCTCGGCTACGACAACGACCGCGCCGCGCTCGCCGCCGCTGCGGTCGAGCCTCGAGAGTCACCGCGCGCGGTGGCTGCCGCCGATCTCACCCTGGTCCTGGTACCCGACGACGAAGCCGTCATGCAGGTGGCGACCGGCTCCAAGGGGCTCTTTTCCGCACCAGGAAACGGCGCGGTGGTGGCGGTCTGCAGCTCGGTGCGGCCCGACACGCTGCAGGCATTGGCCGCACCCGCCGCAGCCGCCGGATTCGAGCTGCTCGATCTCCCGCTCACCAAGGGTGTCGAGGCCGCCGAGGACGGCACCATGACGCTGCTGGCCGGCGGCAAGGCGGAGACCGTGGAACGCTTGCGCCCGGCGCTCTCGGCAGTCGCCAGCGCGATCCACCACGTCGGGCCGCTGGGCGCCGGTCAGATCGCCAAGACGGTCAACAACCTGCTGCTCTGGTCGACGCTGGTCGCCGCCGCCGAGGCGCTCGGCCTGGGCGCCCGCCTCGGCGTCGAGCCGGCGGCGCTGCGGCGCGCCTTGAAAGACTGCAGCGCCGATTCCTGGGTGCTGCGCCGCCTCGACCGCATCCAGCCGACCTGGCCCGCCAAAGATATGAGAGTGGCCCTGGCCATCGCCGAGGAAGCCGGTCTCGCGCTACCCCTGATGCAAACCGCCGCCGCCGAAGTCGGCCACTACGACCGGTCGGCGCTCGATCGCCTGCTGCAACCCTGAACCCGCTGCGGAGAAGACTTTCGATGGCATCTGCGAAGAAGAAAGTGAAGCCGGCCAACAGCCGCCCCGGTGCCGGCAAGCCCACGGCCAAAGCGAAGGCCGCCAAGCACGCGAGGAAACCCTCGGCCGGTAAGGCGGTGCCGCGCGCCTGGCAGTCCGACGTCATCGTCGACCTGATCAAGCACTACGGATTTCCCTTCATCACGCTCAACCCGGGCGCCTCGTTCCGCGGGCTGCACGATTCGCTGGTGAATTACGGCGGCAACGAGCCGCAGATGATGCTGTGCCAGCACGAAGAGATCGCGGTTCAGATCGCCCATGGCTACGCCAAGGCGACCGGACAGCCGACGGCGGTGATCCTCCATAACTTAGTCGGGCTGCTGCACGCCTGCATGGCGATCTATTACGCCTACATCGACCGCGCGCCGCTCTTCATCATGGGTGCCACCGGACCGATGCACGAAGGCAAGCGACGGCCGCACATCGACTGGAGCCACTCGGCGCTGGTCCAGGGCACCGCAATCCGCGACTACGTGAAGTGGGACTATCAGCCGACCGCTATCGAAGGCATGGCGGAGTCCTTCGCCCGCGCCTTTTCGGTCATGACGACCGAGCCCAAGGGCCCGATCTACCTCTGCTTCGACGCCGGCCTGCAAGAAGCGCCGCTTACCGTCGAGGCGCCGCTGCCGCCCGATACGGCGGTGCCGACGCCCTCGCGCAGCCTGCCCGATCCTAAGGTCCTCGAGGCGATCGCCGGGCGCCTGCTGGCCGCCGAGAGCCCAGTGATCCTGGTGCAGTACGCCGGCCGCACGGCCGGCAACTTCGAGAAGCTGGTGGCGCTCGCCGAGACGGCGGCGCTGCCGGTCTACGACGTCAACGATGCGCTCAACTTCCCCAATCGCCATCCGCTCTGTCTCTCGCCGGACAAGCAGATCTTCCGCGAGACCGACCTGGTTCTCGGCATCGACGTGCGCGACTGGGAGAAGCCGACCGCGGAGCTCGACTCCACGACCCGCGCGGTCAAGCAACTGGTCCCCGAGTCGGCCGACTGGCTGGAGATCGGCTTTGCCGAGGTCGGGATCAGCAAGTGGTCGCTGGACTATGGTCGCATGATGCCCTGGAGCCTGCGGGCGCTCGGCGATCCGGCGCTCGCCATGCCGGAGCTGACGCGCCTGCTGCGCGCGCGGATCGCCCGCGATCCCAAGCTCGCCCGGCGCATCGAAGCGCGCCGCAAGGGCGTTGCCGTGCGTCATGCGCAGCTGCATGCCAAATGGCGCGAGGACGCGCGCCAGGACTGGGACGCCTCGCCGATCGCGCTCGGCCGCCTTGCCCACGAGGTCTGGGAGGCTATCAAGGACGAGGACTGGGTGCTGAGCGCGGGAACGCTGCGCAACTGGCCGCGCAAGCTGTGGAACTTCGACAAGCCCTACCGTCATCCCGGCGATTCGCTCGGCACCTCGACCCAGATCGGTATCTCGCTCGGCGTGGCACTGGCCCACAAGGGAACCGGGCGGATTGTGGT
>JBOHKJ010000138.1:0-7983 GCA_050728975.1 Kiloniellales bacterium
GAGATAGGTGATGGCGACGACCACGATGCCGATCCCGATGGCCGCGCCGTTGGGCGCCAGCGCCGGGAAGCCGTCGAGCCAGCCGCCGAGGCGGTGGGCCAGGGTGGCGCTGCCGAAGGCGCCGGCCAGCACGCCGATCAGCGTGATCCCGACCTGCACCGTCGCCAGGAAGCGGCTCGGGTCGTCGATCAGGCGCAGCGCCGCCCGAGCGCCGCGGTCGCCGCGTCCGGCGAGATGGCGGAGCCGGCTGCGGCGCGCCGAGACCACCGCGAGCTCGGAGAGCGCGAGGAAGCCGTTGGTGAGCGTCAGCAGGACGAGGAAGAGGATCTCGAGGTACAGCATGGCGGTTCCGGTCCGAAGCGGCGCAACTGGGTGGGGCACCCGGGCAGGGCACCCGGGCAGGGCACCCGGGCGCGGGTTGTAGCAGGAGGCGGCCCCCTGGCGACAAGGCTCATGGCGACAAGGCTCAGGGCGACAAGGCTCAGGGGGGACGTGGGCGTGCGGATAGGGGTCCGCATCCACCGTGCCATTAAAAATCGCCCTGGCGGGCGGCGGATAGCCTTCCTACGTCAAAGGCTTGCAGCTCCCGGGCCGGCGACGTTCGGCGTCTGGCGCGGGGGGTCGAGATCGCTGCCGGTATTCGACCGGATTGCCGCATCGCCGGAGGAATTGAGCCATGCCGCGCTTTGCCGTTGCCGCCGCCGCTGTCCTCGCGCTGACGCTCGCTGCGCCCGCTGGCGCCGAGACCTTCGAGAGCCAGGCCGGGCCGATCGAGGTCGCGACCGTCGCCGAGGGCCTGGTCCATCCCTGGGGCCTCGCGTTCCTCCCCGACGGCCGCATGCTGGTGACCGAGCGCCCGGGGCGGCTGCGCATCGTCGCGCCGGACGGCAGCCTTTCGGAGCCGCTCGCCGGCCTGCCGGAGGTCCATGTCGGCGGCCAGGCCGGTCTGCTCGACGTGGCGCTCGATCCCGGCTTCGCCGAGAACCGCACCATCTACTTCTCCTTCGCCGAGCCGGGCGAGGGCGGCGCCGGCACCGCGGTGGCGCGCGCCACGCTCATGCCCGGCGCGCTCGCGGACGTCGAGGTGATCTTCCGTCAGCTCCCCAAGCTCGGCGGCAACAACCACTGGGGCTCGCGCCTGGTCTTCGCGCCCGACGGCACGCTCTTCGTCACCACTGGGGACCGCCGCCAGGAGGAGCGCGCGCAGAACCTGGAGATGCACCAGGGCAAGGTGATCCGCATCCACCCCGACGGCCGGATTCCCGACGACAATCCCTTCGTCGGCCGTCCCGATGCCAAGCCCGAGATCTGGTCCTACGGTCACCGCAACATCCAGGGTGCCACGCGCCATCCCGAGACCGGCGCGCTCTGGATCGTCGATCACGGCGCGCGCGGCGGCGACGAGGTGAACGTGCCGGAGGCCGGCAGGAACTACGGCTGGCCCGTCATCACCTACGGCCGCGACTACACCTATCTTCCGATCGGCGAGGGCACCCACAAGGAAGGCATGGAGCAGCCGCTCTACTACTGGGATCCCTCGATCGCGCCCTCCGGCCTCGCCTTCTACACCGGCGACCGGATGCCGGAGTGGAAGGGCGACCTCTTCGTCGGCGCGCTGGCCGGCCGCCTGCTGGCCCGGCTCGAGCTCGACGGCAAGCGCGTGGTCGGCGAGGAGCGGCTGCTGACCGATCTCGGCGAGCGCATCCGTGCGGTGGTCGATGGGCCCGACGGCTACCTCTATCTCCTCACCGACAGCGACGAGGGCCGTATCCTGCGGCTCGGTCCCGCCTGAGCCCAGCCTCGGTAAAGGTGGCGGCGCGACGTTAAGAATCGAAACCTGACAGGCATTTGGCGCAAGCTCGCCGGACCCCTGGGGTACTTTTCGGGTAGTGCCCGAATCTCCTTGCTTTCCCCCCAGGCCGCCCCCATCTTCCGGCCGTCGGCTCGCTTTGGCTTGCGACCTGCTTCCGCGTTCGGGGACCCAGCGGTCCTCAGAGGTGACGCCCTAGCCGGATCCACCAACCCGCGATACACGGCCCGCCTCCGGGACACCCTCGGGGGCGGTAACACACCCAGCTAAGGACTAACGCTACATGGCTACAGGTACTGTTAAGTGGTTCAACGCCCAGAAGGGCTTCGGTTTCATCCAGCCGGAAGACGGCTCCAAGGACGTCTTCGTTCATGTGACCGCAGTCGAGCGGTCGGGCATCGGTTCTCTCCGCGAGGGTCAGCGCCTGAGCTTCGAGCTGATGACGGAGCGCGGCAAGACCGCCGCGACCAACCTGAAGGCCCTCTAAGGCCTAAGGCATCGGAACCACGACGGAGCGGGGCGGTCGCAGGACCGCCCCGCTTCATTTTTGGAACTGGTTTTTCCGCACTCTTGACAGCACGCGCGAGCGTCTTATCCCCTGCCGAGGTGTGAATCGTCGGGATCGAGCGCCATGACAGAGATCGTTTTGCGTCCGGCACGGAAGGCGGATGCGCCGGCGGTCGCGCGGCTTTTCCTCGTCGCCTCGGACGGTTTGGCGGAATACATCTGGAGCCAGCTGGCCGAGCCCGGCGAAGATTTGGCGGCGGTCGGCGCGCGACGTTACGCTCGCGACGGCGTGGCCTTCTCCTACCAGAACTGCACCATGGCCGAGCAGGACGGAGCGATCCTCGGCATGCTTCACGCCGTTCCGATGGAGCAGGATCCCGCTGCCGAGCCGACCGTCGACCCCGTCTTGCGTCCCTATTCGGAGCTGGAGGACTACGGCAGCCTCTACGTCTCCGCACTCGCGGTCATCGAGGCCGCGCGCGGCGCCGGCCTCGGCACCCGCCTGCTGGAAGAGGCGGATGCCCAGGCCCGTGCGCGCAATCTGACGCGGGTCAGCCTCATCTGCTTCGAAAAGAATGAGCGTGCGATGAAACTCTACCGCCGCCACGGCTACCGTGCGCTCGACCGCCGCGCCATCGTGCCGCACCCCTGCCTTCACTACAGCGAGGGCGACGCAATCCTGCTGGCGAAAGAAGCCAAGTAAGTCGCGGTGACCCTCTACTCGCTGTCCGGCGGGCAGGGCCACGTCGCGGGCGCGTTGAGACCTGCCGGCAGTTTGGTTGCGCCGTTGCCGCAAGTGAGATCGATCTGCGCCTGAGTGAGGCCGCGGCTCTGCGACAGGTCACTGCCCTCGATATTGAGCTGCAAAAGATAGGCTTCCTCGAAATCGGCGCCGGTCAGCGTGGCGCCGCGCAGGTCGGTTCGTGCCAGCACCGCCTGGGCGAAGGTGGCGTTCGTGAGGTCCGCGCCGGTCAGATCCGCGCGTTGCAGGTCGCTCTTGGTAAAGTCGGCGCCGAGCATGCGTGCATTCTTCCAGCGGCTGCGCGCCAGCTCCGCCTTGGAGAAATTAGCCCATTCGGCATTGACCCCGGTGAAGTCGGCACGCAGGGCCTCGGCCCGCTCGAATTTGGTGCGCGCTAGCAGCGCGCCGGTGAAATCGCCGCGTGACAGCACCGCGCGGGTCAGGTCTGCACCTTGTAGCGTCGTGCCGTCGAATTCGCCGCGTGAAAAGTCGACGTTCGCCAGCTGGGCATCGGTTAGATTGGCATTGGTGAGCTTGATCTGTTCGGCTCGGCAGCCCGACCAGTCGACGCCGGGCGCGGCGGCCGGACCGCACACCGTCGCGTCGCCGATGCCACGCGTCTGCAACAGTGCTGCGATGCCCGCCACCGTAACCACGGCGAGGCCGATCGCGATCACAAACCAGCGGCTGGTCTTCGGTTGCTCGGCGGGAAGCGACATGCTTTCGGCTGTTCTTTCTGTAGTGGCGTTAGCGCGGGACCAGGACCACGCGCCGGTTGAGCGCGCGTCCTTGTTCGCTGTCATTGCTGGCGACCGGCGCCAGAAAGCCTACGCCATGGGCCTCGAGCCGTGCATCGGCGATTCCGCAGGTGGTGAGTTGCTCCACCACGGCCTGGGCGCGACGCTGGGAGAGGTCCCGATTGTAGCCCAGCTTACCTTGGTTGTCCGTGTGTCCGACCACGAGCAGCGAGAGCGTCGGCGCCTTCTGCAATAGTTTTGCGATCTCGGCGATGGTTTCGTCGGATTCGGGCTTGATACTGGCGCTGTCGGTGTCGAAGTGGATGCCGTAGAGCGCAATTCCGCCCTCGGCGGCGATCTTCTCGGCCATTTCCTTGGCGGACACCTTCACCAGCGCGGTTTCCATCGCCTTGGTCTCGACGGCGGCGACGCGGGCATAGACCAAGTCCTTGGTCTTGCCGCCGACGCTGTAGTTCTTCACCACATATACCGTGACATAGGCTGCGCCCTCGGGCCGCGCCAACTTGGCGGCGATATAACGCTGGCCGTTGTAGTTCTCGCCATAGCCGCCGCTGTAGGGCGCAATGGCATGGTTGAAAGTGCGCCCACCGCAGGCTTTGTCGACGCAGCTATAGAGCGTCTCGAAGCCGGCCTCCTTCAAGGCATTCTCATAGTTGCGGAACACCTCCAATACCGTGCGATCTTTCGAAATCTCGTAGGAGGCGATGGTGACCTTGCCCTCAATCCGCTCCGAGGCCTCCGGTGTGTCCTTCTTCTTGATCGGGCCGGTGACCACCAAGTGTTCGTCGAACGCCTGGGTCTCGTAGGCGACGATCCTGGCGCCCGGAAAGCGCTTGCCCAGCACGCTCGGATCGGCGCTGCCGGCAACGTCGCCCTCCTGGGCCAAGGTCGGGAGCGCAGATGCGGCAAGCAGAAGCAGCGCCAGCAGGACAGCGGCGAAAGGTTGTCTGAAAAGCATGAGGTCGTGCATCCCCTGGATTCGAGCGATTCGTAGCCAGGGTGAATTGTTCCGCGCGCCGCGGGCGAGCGCAACCAAAGCTTCGGTGTGCGTGTGGAGTCGACTTCCGACGCTAATGCTGGCGGGCGCCCAGGAGTAGCGCCTGGGCCGTCTCCTCGCCAAGCGAGCGCAGGGCTTCCAAACGGTGCAGCCCGTCCAGCAGCACATAGCGCTTCTTCGCCTCGTCGCGACGCAGTTGGATCGGCTGCTTCTGGCCCTCTTCCAGGATCTTCTCGGCCAGCGCCTTGACCTTGGCATCCTTGAGGGTACGGCGTTTGGACGCTGGCACGTAAATCTCCTCGAGCGGAATCCGGACCGTCTCCATCAAGGAAGCCAACTGAGTCCACTCCTATTCCTTTGCCTTGGCCTGACCTTAACATAGTCTCCTACGGTGGAGACCGAAGAAGGGAGAAAGGGTGCAATGTCCTGGCAGGAAGCTGAGCGGCCGGTCTGCGAGGAGGCGCCGGCCTGCGAGCCGGTCGAGCGCGTGATCCGGCCGCGAGCCCGCGACATCGGCGGCTTCGAAGTGAAACGCGCGCTACCGGAGGCCGAGCAGCGCTCGGTCGGGCCTTTCGTCTTCTTCGACCAGATGGGACGCGCGGAGCTCGCCCCGGGTAACGGAATCGACGTGCGACCCCACCCCCATATCGGCCTTTCCACCATTACCTGGTTGTTCGAGGGTGAGATCCTGCATCGCGACAGCCTCGGCTCGCTGCAGGCGATCCGGCCCGGCGAAGTCAACTGGATGACCGCCGGCCGCGGCATCGTCCATTCGGAGCGCAGCCCGGAAATCGCGCGGCGGAACGGCGGGCCGCTGTTTGGAATCCAAGCCTGGCTCGCGCTCCCGAAAGCGCACGAGGAGATCGAGCCGAACTTCGCCCACCATGACGCGGAGGAACTGCCGACGATCGCGGAGCCCGGCAGCCGGCTGGTGCTGATCGCCGGGCGCGGCTGGGGCCGGGAGGCACCGGTCGAGGTCTTTTCCGACACGCTCTATGCCGAAGCGCGGCTCGCCAGCGGCGCCAGCCTCACGCTGCCGGCCGCAGCGCCGCAGCGCGCACTCTATCTTCTCTCGGGCGCGATCGAGATCGCCGGCACGCGCTTTGCGCCGGGCGAGATGATCGTGCTGAAACCGGGCCATGAGGTGGTGTTGCGCGCGCAGTCCGAGACGCTCGCCATGGTGCTTGGCGGCGCACCGCTCGATGGGCCTCGGCACCTCTGGTGGAACTTCGTCTCCAGCTCCAAAGATCGGATCGAACGGGCGAAGAGCGACTGGAAGGAAGGGCGCTTTCCGCCGGTTCCCGGCGACGACGACTTCATTCCGCTGCCCGAGCGCTGATGCGCCCCCCTGAGAACTAGGGGTGGACGTCCTCGGTGAACCACTCGGTCGGCAGCTCGCGACCGACTTTTGCCGCCAGTGCCTTGCGATGCACCAATGCGCCGACGGCCGCGAACTGATAACCGAGGCCGAGGTTGTTGAGGAAGCAGGTGACCTCGCTGTCCCTCTGGCGGCCCGGTGCTTGCCCAGCCAGAAGCTCCGGCAGAGTCGGCAGGCTTTCGATGTCGACCTCGGCGGTCATGCTCCAGCCCTTGCCCTTGGTCTTCTCCGGCAGCGCGAGATCGCGGGTGGTGAAGTGCAAAGGGGTCGCGTCCCTGCTGTGGACGACGACCCGGTCGGCGCGCTCGATGGCCGCCGGCTCGACCTCGGGGCGCTTGATCGAGGAAATGTGGAGCCCCGGCCTCACCCAGCGCTCGAAGAACACCGGCTCGAGCGAGGAGGTGGCGCAGAGCGCGATGTCCGCACCCTCGAGCGCGGCCTCCGGGCTCTCGACCGGCAGGAGCTCCAAGCCTAGCTTGGGTGCCCATTCGCGGCAGAAGGCTTCGCGGTTGGCTTTGTTCGGGCTGTAGCAACGGATTGTCGCGAGCTCACGGACCGCGGCAATCGCCATCGCCTGGGCGCCGGCCTGCCAGCCGGAGCCGACCAGCCCCACCGTCGTGGCGTCCTTGCGTGCCAGCTGCCTGGCGGCGAGGCCGTTGGCGGCGCCGACCCGGAAGCGCTGCACCACGCCATCGGGAAAGATCGCCAGCGGCTCGCCGGTTTCGGTGGAGAACAACAGCACCAGTCCGACGTAGCGCTTGCCGGGTACCGCCGGGACTTTGACCCGGCGCAGCGTTCCGCTGCCGCTCTTTGGCCAGGTTACGATATCCGAATTGATGCGGATCGCACCGACACCGAGTTTCGGCGCGACACCGTCCATCGACTTGAGGGCGTAGAGCGCGCCTTCTCGCTTGGTCGGCGTCAGGATGTCGGAGCGGGTGCGGGTCACCCCGCGCCCTTCGGCCAGCTCGATATAGGCTTCCTCGAGCGTTGCGATCACCTCGGGCATGGTGAGCAAGCCTTCGATCTCTTCGTTCGAAAGAATGAGTGTCATGGCGTTCCATCCCATGGCCTCGATCGGGTAGGGCCGACCAGCCCCGCTGTCTCGCTCTTCGCATAGCAAAGCGCCGGCCGATCGTCGGAGCCAAGACGGTCTCGCTCTTGCCCCGAGACCGAACCCAGAAGCCCCGCGCTCCGGGCGATGCGGACGCCGGTTGCTGCGCCCGACGCTTGTGGGCGAGCGAGCGGGGCGCTGTGGTTGCACCTGTGGCCGATCTGGCCAAGATCGACCCATCTCTCAAAATATCTCTATTGATTCAGCGATCTAACTATGGCTTGCTCCACCGCTCGCAAAGCTACAAGCTGGCGCGCAATTCGCCGGCTGGCCCTCGGCAGGCCACGACGTTGTTGCCCTGCGCCTCCTTTTACTGCCGACCCCGCCACCCTACATCTCGTCCTTCCTGTCCCCATCGACCCCCGTCTTTCCCCATGAAGCGCGCGCTTATCCTTTTCGTTGTTCTTGTCGCCTTGGTCGCGGTCATCGGCGGCTTCGCCTATTTCCAGTTCGTGATGAAGCCCGAGATGATCAGGGGCATGATCGCCGGCGGCGGCCAGCCGCCGGTGACGGTCACCGCCGAGGAAGCGCGACTCGAAACCTGGCAGCCCAAGCTGCCGGCGATCGGCACGCTGGTCGCGATCCGCGGCATCGAGGTGGCGCCGGAAGTGGGCGGCGTGGTCCGCGAGGTGCATTTCGACTCCGGCCAGGACATCGAGGCCGGCGCTCTCCTGGTC
>JBOHKJ010000139.1:0-6012 GCA_050728975.1 Kiloniellales bacterium
CATTTGGATCGGCACGATCATCAGCTCGGCGGGGAACTCCGTTCCGTCGCGCCGCCAGGCCACGACCTCGTTCTGCCCGTTCAGAAGTCTCTCCTCGCCCGTTGCAAGAAATCGCTCGAGGCCGCCGGCGTGCGCGCCGCGTTGATCCGGCGGTACCACCAGCTCCGCGACCTTTCGCCCGATCGCTTCCGCGCGGGACCAGCCGAACATCCGCTCGGCCTGGGGATTCCACTCGATGACACGGCCCTCGTCGTCCATCAGGACGAAGGCGTCGAGCGAGGTTTCCAGGATTCTCCTGTTGAGGCGGTCGCGGCTCCGCATGGCGAGATCGAGCGCTTCCACGGTGGTGGCACCCTGCCAGACGATGGCCGTGAAGATGACGACGCTGACGGCGGCAAAGAGCGTCATCGAAAACGGCCCTCCATAGACGCCGTACTCGACGCCCTGCAGGGCGATCCAGCCGATCAGGGGCGGCAGCAGCAGCACCGCCGGCAGCAAACGTCTCGCGATCAGGCCGCCGGGCCCGGGCGAGCGCAGGATCGACAGCCAGCCGGCCTCGGTGCGGGTTGCGATGCCGCCGACGAACAGCGCCACGAAGGTCGCGGAGGTAAGAATTCCGATCTCGGTTGCGGGCACCAGCCGGTAAACCAGCGTCGCGCCGTAGGCACGGCCAACCGAGGCCAGGATCGCGCCGAGCAGGCCGAGCGCGAGCAAACCGGTGCTGATCCGGTCGTAGCGCGCGGTATAGCGGCCCGGCAGGGTCATGGCGATGCCGTAAAGAAGGAAACAAGCGGCCGTCAGCAGCTGCATGCGGCCGGGCGGCGATCCCTCGACGGCGCTTGTGTCGGCGACCAGAAGCTGGTCGATGCCGAGATCGATGGCGGTCATGTACTCGAACAGCGTGAGGCCGGCGATTATGGCGACGGCGAGCGACAGAGCTTGCCGCACCAGTACCTGCACCTGGCCGCGCTTCCAGATGAGGATCGCGAAAAGCGGGCCGCTGCCGAGCAGGAAGCAGAGCGCCGCATTGAGCTTCATCGGGGTATAGCCTGGCCGCGCGCCGGTCAGCGATTCGATATCCAGAATCCAGCCGGCCAGCATCGCGGTTGCCGTCGCGCTGACCAGTAGCGCCGAGATGAGCACAAGGGCAGCGGCATGCTGGCGTAGCGGCAACTCGGATTGGAGCGAGTTATTCGTTCCTTGCGCCAGCTTCGCGTTTCCGTACACAGGTGTCGGTTTCACTCCAAAGGGGCTCTGCAACCGTACACCATAGGTATCGAAACGCGTAAGGCAACTAGTCTCTTGCCGCTTCGTCCGGCCGGTCAAGCAGGCAGAATACTGTCTGGATGCCCCAGGCGCAGGGCTTGGCGCCGCCGTCGCGCTCGGCCAGCACCTCCAGCTCGCATACGGTCAGCGTGCGTCCCGGCTTGACCACCCGGCCGGTGGCGCGCAGCCGCTCGCCCTCGGCCGGCGCCAGCAGATTGATCTTGAACTCTACCGTCAGCACCGAAGAGTCGACGGGGAACAGCGAGTAGGCGGCATAGCCGCCGGCGGAATCGGCAACTGCGGTGGTGGCGCCGGCGTGGAAATAGCCGTGTTGCTGGGTGAGCTCCCGGCGCCACGGGAGCGCGATCTCGACCAGCCCCGGCTCGACGCGCAACAGCTCGGCGCCGAGGTGCGCCATCAAGCCCTGACGCTCGAACGAGCGGCGCACACGCGCCGCATAGCTGGGATCTGCGGGCGTAAAGCTGGACATGAATCTCTCCCCCGGGGCGCGGATGCCGGCGGTCATCCTCGCCTGCCCGACCGCGGCGCGACAAGCTTGGTGGCCGTATGCGTCCGGGGACGATGGGCGGCCGCGAAAAAGGCCCGTCCGCGTCGAGCGCGAACGGGCCTTCGTCTCGATGGCCGGCGCTGCCTCGGCATCGCCCGACCGAATTGCCCGGGACCGGGGCGGGGAACGTCGAAACGTCCCCGATCCCGGTCCCAGCTCCCCCCCTCAGGAGACTCGTGGCACAGAGTCGACCAGCGACTCCGGCTGCACGGTCATTATCGCCGAGCGAAGGCTGCCGCCATGTGATATTGCTGTGACATCCCGGACCCCGAAAAGCCGCCTATAGTCTCAACAAATTCAAGGCTATAGGAGGAAGAGCGTGGCGAGTCCCAGGAACGCGCAAAAGCCGAGCACGTCGGTCACCGTGGTGAGAAAAACCGACGAGGCCACCGCCGGATCGATCGAGAGGCGCTGCAGTCCGAGCGGAATGAGCGTTCCGAAGAGGCCGGCCGCCAGCATGTTCACCACCATCGCCGCGGCGATCACGAGGCCGATGCCGCGGCTGCCGAACCACAGCCAGACGACCAGCCCGACGAGTCCTGCAAAGAGCAGGCCGTTGATGGCGCCCACCACCACCTCCTTGACGACGAAGCGGCCGGCTGTCGCCTGCGTCAGATCCTTCATGGCGAGTGCGCGGACCGCCACTGTCAGGGTCTGGGTGCCGGCATTGCCGCCCATCGAGGCCACGATCGGCATCAAGACAGCCAACGCCACGACCCGATCGATGGTGTCGTCGAAGAAGCCGATCATCACGGACGCGAGAATCGCGGTTCCCAGGTTCACCACCAGCCAGGCGAAGCGCGCCTTGGCGGTGGCCGCGACATCGCCGAAGTGATCGGCCTCGGCGACGCCGGCCAGCTTCATGATGTCCTCTTCGGCCTCCTCGTCGATCACGTCGACCACGTGGTCGACGGTGATGACGCCGACCAGCCGCCCCGCCTCGTCGATCACCGGTGCGGAGGCCAGCCCGTATTGGCGGAAGATGTAGGCCACCTCCTCCTGGTCCAGGGTGAGCGGGACGACGTGCATCTCGGTCTCGGCGATCTCGGCGACCCTGATTTCGCGCTTGCTGCGCAGCACGCGGCTCACCGGCGCGTAGCCGACCGGCTTGTGCTTGGGATTGACGAGGTAGAGGTCGTAGAAGTCGTCGGGCAAGCCTTCGGCGGCGCGCATGTAGTCGATAGTCTCACCCACGCTCCAGGCCGAGGGAATCGCCACCAGCTCGCGCTTCATCAAGCGGCCGGCGGAGTCCTCGGGATAGGAAAGACTCTCCTCCAGGAGCAGGCGGTAGCCGCGCGGCAGGCCGGTCAGCAGGCGATGGCGAAAGTCCTCGTCGAGGTCCGAAAAGACCTCGACCGCGTCGTCGCTTTCCAGCGCCGACAGCGCGCGCGCCAGATCGCGCGGGCTGAGCTCCTCCATCACCTGCTCGCGGATCCAGGCGTCGAGGTAAGGCAGGACTTCAGGGTCGAGATGCGGCCCGAGAGCCTTCACCAGCGCCTTGCGCTCGTCGGCGCCGAGGCTCTCCAGAAGGTCGGCGAGGTCGCCGGCATGGAGCGGCTCGACCAGCCGCTCCGCGACGTCGATCTGGCCGGCGCCGAGCGCGTCGGAAACCCGATAGACCAGCTCGGTCGGCAAGCCGACGGCTTCCTCGCCGGTCGCGGCCTCGACCTTGGCCTCGCGCTCGCTTTCGGACCGCAGATCGCTCATGCGCGGGCGGCGCTACGCTTGCTCTTTTTGCGGACCGGGGCGGCGCGGTCCTGGGCGTCGAGCACGGCGATCGCGCTCATGTTGACGATGCCGCGCGCGGTCACCGAGGTGGTGAGAATGTGAGCAGGCGCGGCGGTACCGATCAGAATCGGCCCGACCGGCAGGCCGTCGCCCAGCACCTTGACCAGATTGAAGGCGATGTTGGCGGCGTCGAGCGTCGGCATGATCAGCAGGTTGGCCGCGCCTTTGAGCCGCGAGTTGGGGAAGGTGCGCTCGCGCAATGCCTGATCGAGCGCGGAATCCGGATGCATCTCGCCCTCGACCTCCAGGTCCGGATAGCGGCGGTGCAGCTCCTTCAAGGCCTCGCGCATCTTGCGCGCGCTTTCCGTGTCGGCGCCGCCGAAGTTCGAGTGCGACAGCAGGGCGATCTTGGGCTCGATGCCGAAACGCCGCACATGCGCGGCGGAGAGCGCGGTCATCTCGACGATTTCCTCCACGTTGGGATCGAGGGCCACGTAGGTGTCGGCGATGAAATAGGTGCCGCGCGAGAGGATCAACAGCGACAGCGCCGAAAAATCGTGGACGCCCTCGGCCTTGCCGACGATCTGCGAGATCAGTTCCAGATGCCGGTTGTAGCGGCCCTCGACGCCGCAGATCATCGCGTCGGCGTCGCCCAGGTGCACCGCCAGCGCGGCGATCACCGTCGTGTTGGTGCGCACCAGCGTGCGCGCGGCCTCGGGCGTGATGCCGCGCCGCTCGACCAGCTCGTGGTAGCTGCGCCAGTAGTTGTTGTAGCGCGGATCGCTCTCGGGGTTGACGATCTCGACGTCGCGCCCCGGCTTGAGGCGCAGGCCGAGGCGCTCGATACGGCTCTCCAACACCTCGGGACGGGCGACCACGATCGGCTTGGCGATGCCCTCGTCCAGCACCACCTGCACCGCGCGCAGCACGCGCTCGTCCTCGC
Organism: Kiloniellales bacterium; assembly: GCA_050728975.1. Lineage (GTDB taxonomy): Bacteria > Pseudomonadota > Alphaproteobacteria > Kiloniellales > JBOHKJ01 > JBOHKJ01. The sequence goes on from JBOHKJ010000139.1 coordinate 4,506, forward strand.
CCTCGGCGTAGATCAGGCGCTTGGGGTCCTGTTTCGCGCGGGCGAAGATCGGCTTCATGATGGTGCCCGAGCGGAATACGAACTGCTTGAGGCGCTGGCTGTAGGCCTCGAAGTCCGCGATCGGGCGCGTCGCCACGCCGCTGTCCATCGCCGCCCTGGCGACCGCCGGCGCGATCTCCAGGATGAGCCGCGGATCGAAGGGGCGCGGGATCAGGTAGTCGGCGCCGAAGCGGGTCGGCTCGCCGCCATAGGCCTTGGCGACCACCTCCGACTGCTCGGCCTGGGCCAGATCGGCGAGCGCCTTGAGCGCGGCGAGCTTCATCTCCTCGTTGATGGTGGTGGCGCCGACGTCGAGCGCGCCGCGGAAGATGAAGGGGAAGCAGAGAACGTTGTTGACCTGGTTCGGATAGTCGCTGCGCCCGGTGGCGATGATGGCGTCGGGCCGCGCCGCCTTGGCGTCTTCGGGCATGATCTCCGGCACCGGATTGGCGAGCGCCAGGATGATCGGCTGCTTGCCCATCCGCTTCACCATATCGGGCTTGAGCACGTTGGGTGCCGAGAGGCCGAGGAAGACGTCGGCGTCCTCGATCACCTCTGCGAGCTTGCGGGCGGCGGTCTTCTGGGCGTAGCGCGCCTTCCAGGGGTCCATCAGCTCGTTGCGATCCCGATAGACCACGCCGGCGATGTCGGTAACCCAGATGTTCTCGCGCTTCAGGCCGAGCGCCACCAGAAGGTCGAGGCAGGCGAGCGCGGCGGCGCCGGCGCCCGAAGCCACCAGCTTGACCTTCTCCGGCTTCTTCTTGACGAGACGCAGCGCGTTGTAGACCGCGGCGCCGACGATGATCGCGGTGCCGTGCTGGTCGTCGTGGAACACCGGGATCTTCATGCGCTCGCGCAGGCGCCGCTCGACCTCGAAGCATTCCGGCGACTTGATGTCCTCCAGGTTGATGCCGCCGAAGGTCGGCTCCAGCGCCGCCACGATGTCGACCAGCTTGTCGGGGTCCCGCTCGTCGACCTCGATGTCGAAGACGTCGATGCCGGCGAATTTCTTGAACAGCACCGCCGTGCCTTCCATCACCGGCTTGGCGGCGAGCGGACCGATCGCGCCCAGGCCCAGAACCGCGGTGCCGTTGGTGATGACGGCAACCAGGTTGGCGCGCGCGGTCAAGGTCGAAGCCTCGGCCGGATCGGCGACGATCGCATCGCAGGCCGCCGCGACGCCCGGCGAATAGGCGAGCGCCAGGTCGCGCTGACTGGTCAGCGGCTTGGTGGCCGTGATTTCGAGCTTTCCCGGCCGCGGCGCGCGGTGATAGGCCAGAGCCGCCTCGGTGAGATCGATGGCCATCGGCGTCGCTTCCTTCCCCGGGTGGGCGCGGGCGGCCGGGGTGCCCGCCCTGGCGCCGCCGATACCTCTGCCCTATTGTTTTGACGGGCGGACTTTCGCAAACCGCCCCGGGCTTCGCAAGCGGCGCCCAGGGAGCGAAGTGAGCCAGCTATCGAGGTGAAA
>JBOHKJ010000140.1:0-6551 GCA_050728975.1 Kiloniellales bacterium
GCCCAATCAGTCCCGCCACATATGCCGGGCACATCCGTGCCCGCGTCTTGTGCCGCAGCGCCGCAACAAACGGCGCGAGCCAATGCTCAAGATCAGCTTGCCAGTTCCCATCCATGGCCGGCCCCTCCAACAGCCGACCTCCTATGAATCACCGAAGACTCCACTTGGGAATCCTCAAAATGCTCCCTTTGTTAAAAATCCGCCAAAGTAGTGCTAGTCTAGCCACGCTTCTGGCCAATGTGGCGGCCGGCACCGTCCGGCCGCGGCAGCCGGGCGTGGGCTTCTGCTATGCGTGTCAGGCGCGCCAGGACCGCAGGAGCGGCGGGACAGGCGCGGCCGGCCTTGGTGTCGACGTGGAGCAGCATCTGCTCCGCCGTCGCCAGCAGGCGCTCCCCGCGCGTGGCATAGAGGCCGTGGAAGATGTGCAGGCGCTTCTCGTCCAGGCCCAGTACCTGCGTCGTCACCCGCAGCGGCTCCTCGGCCGCGACCTCGCGCAGGTTCATGATGTGGGTCTCGACGGTGTAGTAGCTCTTGCCAGCGGCATGGTAGCCGGCATCGATGCCGACGTAGCGAAACAGCGCGTCGGAAGAATCGCCGAAGACCTGGAGATAGCGGCTCTCGGTCATGTGGCCGTTGTAGTCGATCCAGTCGGGCAGCACGCGTGCGCCATGGAGGCGCAGCGGCGCGTCGAGCGCGGCATCGTCGCTCATCACTTCGGTGTGGGCGGCTTCGTAAAGCTGCTCCTCGTGAGCATTGAGCGTGGCGCCGGCGGCGTAGCCCTGCCCGCGCAGGCCCTGCAGCACGGCCACCAGGCAATCGTCGCGCAGACGCTCCAGGTCGCGGATCGACTTGCCACCGGCCTGATCGTCCGATTGCTCGGCGATGGTCTCGATCAAGCGATCGGTGAGCTCCGGCGCTTCGAGCCCGGTCCAGGGCAGCTTCAGCGCCGGGCCGAACTGCTCGAGGAAATGGCGCATTCCGGCTTCGCCGCCGGCTAGGCGATAGATCAGGAAGGTGCCCATGAAGGACCAGCGCAAACCCGCGCCGTAGCGGATCGCGTCGTCGATCTCCGACGTCGTGGCAACGCCGTCGCTCACCAGCCACAGCGCCTCGCGCCACACGGCTTCCAGCAGGCGGTCAGCAATGAAGCCGTCGATCTCCTTGCGTACCAGGAGCGGCTGCATGCCGATCTCACGATAGAAGGCGGCCGCGCGCGCGCAGGTGTCCGGCGCGGTCCTGGCGCCGCCGCAGACCTCGACCAGCGGAAGCAGGTAGACCGGATTGAAGGGATGGCCGACGACCAGGCGCCCGGGGTGGCGCAAATCCTCTTGTAGCCGGCTCGGCAGCAGACCCGAGGTCGAGGAGCCGATGACGATCTCGGGGCCTGCCAGCGCGCCGACCCGGGCCAGGATCTTGCGCTTCAGGTCCTCGCGCTCCGGGAGGCTTTCCTGAATGAAATCAACCCCCTCGACGGCCTCTTCGAGAGACTTGGCGAAGCGTAGCCCGGCGCCCTCGACCGGCGGCGCGAGAGTCAGCCTGGCCTGGGCGCGGCGCGCGTTTTCGAGCACGGCCGCGACCTTGCGCTCGACCTCGGGATCGGGATCGTAGAGCACCACCGAGCGGCCGTTCAGCAACAGGCGCGCCGCCCAGCCGGCGCCGATGACGCCGCCGCCGATCAGACCGACGGTGCGGATCTCCTTTATCGCCATCATGCTACCAGCGCTTCTCGAGCTTCAATCTCTGGCGCGCCGTCTTGGCGTCGAGAAGCTTGACGTTCATGGCCGAGAGCAGGGTCGCGGCGCGCTCGACCAGACTGGCGTTGGAGGCCGGCACGCCCTTTTCGAGATAGAGATTATCCTCCAGGCCGACCCGCACGTTCCCGCCCGCGAGTGTCGCCATCGCGACGTAGGGAATCTGGCGGCGGCCGATCGAGAAGGCACTGAAGACCGCGCCCGGCGGCAGCTGGTGGACCAGGGCCAGGAGCGTGGTGGGATCGTCCGGCGCACCGTAGGGAATGCCGAGGCAGAGCTGGATCATGACGGGATCGTCAATCAGCCCTTCCTTCACAAGCTGCTTCACGAAGACCAGATGGCCGCTGTCGAAAACCTCGAGCTCCGGCCGCACGCCCAGCTCCTGCACGCGCTTTGCCATGCTCCGCAGCATCGAGGGCGTGTTGGTCATGACGTAGTCGCCCTCGGCGAAATTCATGGTGCCGCAGTCCAGCGTGCAGATCTCCGGCAGGAGCTGCTCGACGTGGGCGAGGCGCTCCAGCGGACCCGCCATGTCGGTCGCCTTGGGATCGAGCGGCAGCGGCTTCTCCCCGCCGCCGAAAACCAGATCGCCGCCCATTCCGGCGGTGAGGTTGAGGATCACGTCGACCCCCGAATCGCGGACCCGCGAGACCACTTCGGCAAAGAGCTTGGGATCGCGCGCGCCCTTGCCGGTCTCGGGGTCGCGGACGTGGATATGGGCGATCGCCGCCCCCTCCTTGGCCGCCTCGATGGCGGCGGCTGCGATCTCGGCCGGCGTCACGGGGATCGCCGGATGCTTGTCGACCGTGTTGCCGGCGCCGGTGACAGCACAGGTGATAAAGACTTCGTCGTTCACGTCGAGCTCCAGATACAGAACAGCAGTCGAGCGAATGGCCGCCGCTAGCCGCACTCGTCCGCCGCCGGCATATGGCGCTGCTCCTGGCGGCTCATGATGAAGGCGGCGGCGATCATGCCCAGAGTTACCACCACGATGATGAGTGTCGCCAGCGCATTCACGTCCGGCGTGATACCGAGCTTGACCTTGGAGAAGATGACCATCGGCAGAGTGCTGGCGCCCGGGCCAGAGGTGAAGGTTGCGATCACCAGATCGTCCAGCGAGAGCGTGAAGGACAGCAACCATCCCGAAGCCATGGCCGGAAAGATAATCGGCAGCGTGATGTCGAAAAGCACCCGTAAGGGCCGGCTACCGAGGTCCATCGCAGCCTCCTCCAGGGATTCGTCGAGCGAGGAGAGGCGCGACTGCACGATGATCGCCACATAGGCCATCGAAAAGGTGATGTGGGCGATGGCAATGGTCGAGGCACCGCGCCCGGCGGGCCAGCCGATCAGCCCCTCGAGCGACACGAACAGTAGCAGCAGCGAGAGGCCGGTGATGACCTCGGGCATCACCAGCGGCGCAGTAATCATGCCGCTGAAGAGAACCCTGCCGCGGAAGCGTCCGAAACGCGCCAGCGCCAGGCCCGCCATAGTGCCAAAGACGGTCGCCAAAGTCGCCGAAAGGAGGGCGATCCGAAGACTGAGCAGCGCCGCGTCGATGATGAGGTCGTTCTCGAGCAGCTGGCCGTACCACTTGACCGAGAAGCCGCCCCAAACAGTCGCGAGCCGCGAAGCGTTGAACGAATAGAACATCATCAGCAGGATCGGCACGTAGAAGAAGGCGAAGCCGAAGGCCAGCCAGGTGACGAGGAAGGTGGAGCGACGGCCGCTCATTTTCCGGCCTCCGCTTCGCGCAGCTGGTAGTGCTGGAAGAACATGATCGGCGCCACCAGCAAGATCAGCAGCGCGACCGCCACGGCAGAGGCGACCGGCCAGTCGCGGTTGGAAAAGAACTCGTCGAAGAGGACGCGGCCGATCATCGGGCTCGAAGGGCTGCCGAGCAGCGCCGGAATGACGTACTCGCCGGTTGCCGGAATGAAGACCAGCAGCGAGCCGGCAGCGATACCGGGAATCGACTGCGGCAGCGTGACGTCGAGGAACACCCGCCAAGGGCGCGACCCGAGATCCATCGCCGCCTCGTTGAGGCTGATGTCGAGACGTTCCAGATTGGCGTAGAGCGGCAGGATCATGAACGGCAGATAGGAATAGACGATGCCGATATAGACCGCAAAGTCAGTGTTCATCATGGTGATCGGCTCGTCGAGAATGCCGAGCCCGACCAGGACATTGTTGATAACACCGTGTTTGTTCAGCATTCCCATCCAGGCGTAGATTCGCAGCAGGAACGAAGTCCAGAACGGCAGGATCACCAGCAGCAGCAATAGATTGCGCGTTCTGGGCTCGGCCCTGGCGATGCCGTAGGCCATGGGATAGCCGAGAATCAGGCAGATGACGGTCGAGATGGCGGCGATCTTCAACGAGTTGAGATAACCCAAGACATAGAGCGGATCGTCGATCAGGTAGCTGAAGCTGCCGAATGTGAGACTGATTTGCAGCGTCGCGCCCTCGGTCCATTCGACGAGCGGCTTATAGGGGGGCTGCGCGAAGATCGATTCCGCGAGGCTGATTTTCAGCACAATGGCGAAAGGAACGAGGAAAAACAGCAGCAGCCATAGATAGGGAACGACGACGATGTACTGGCGCCAGAAGCGCCCCAAATAGCGCATCAAGCGATCGAAGGAGAAGCGCGCCGTGCGCGCGTTCGGGAGCGCCGCGGTGGCTTCGGCCATGACCCCTACTCCACCAGCACCAGCGCGTCGGAGGTGTCCCAGGAGAGCCAGACCTGGTCCTCCCAGTCCACCGTGCGCTCGTCATCGCTCGCCCGACGCTCGTTCTGGCGGGTTACCTGTACGATCCGCCCGGTCGGCAGCTTGACGCAATAGAGCGAATGGTTGCCAAAATAGCCAAGGTCCCAGACTTGGCCGCGAATGGCATTGAAGTCGCGATTCTTGGGCTCGATGCGGCTAATCGCGATCTTTTCCGGCCGCACCGCGACCGAAACGCGCGCGCCATGGCTAAGGCGGCCGCTGAAGTTGGCCAGCAACTCGCAATCGAGGTCGGAGGCGACGAGCTTGGTGCGGTCGCCGTCGCGGGCTTCCACTACCGCGTTGAACATGTTGACGGAACCGATGAAGTCGGCGGTGAAGCGGCTGTTGGGGAATTCGTAGATCTGGGTCGGCGTCCCGACCTGGACGATGCGGCCCTTGTTCATCACGGCGATCCGGCTGGACAGCGCCATCGCCTCTTCCTGGTCGTGAGTCACCACCAGGAAGGTGACTCCCACCTTGTACTGGATGTTCATCAACTCGAATTGAGTCTGGGTACGCAGTTTCTTGTCGAGCGCCCCCAACGGCTCGTCGAGGAGGAGGAGCTTGGGTTGTTTGGCAAGCGCGCGAGCCAGCGCAACGCGCTGGCGCTGGCCGCCTGAAAGCTGTCCGGGCTTGCGGTGCTCGTACCCGGCGAGCTGGACCAGCTCCAGCATCTCGCGCACCCGGTCGCGGGCCTCCGCTCTGGTCATCTTCTCGTGCTTCAGCCCATAGCCGATATTCTTCGCCACGGTCATGTGGGGAAAGAGCGCATAGGATTGGAACATCATGTTGACTGGGCGATCGTAGGGCGAGGTGTGGGTGACATCGACGCCATCGATGACCACCCGGCCCGAGGTCGGCGTTTCGAAACCGGCCAGCATGCGCAAAAGGGTGGTCTTGCCGCAGCCCGAGCCGCCGAGCAGACAGAAGACCTCGCCACGAAAAATCTTGGCATGAACGTCTTCGACCGCCGTAACGGCGCCAAATTTCTTGGTTAGCCCCTCCATTTCCAGGAAGGGTTTTGCCGTCGGATCGAGCCACGGACGGTCCTGGGTACCCTGATATTGGCCGACAACGCTCATACTGCCCCCCATTGGCCGCCCGCCGTTCGGACGCCTGTCGACAGCATCTCTCCTGCTACCGGAAACGGGCGCGGCAGGGACGAGAGCGCCCAGGCCGCGACCGCTTTTTCGCTGCGCTATCCTAGCTTCCGGTCTTGATACGGCTCCAGGCCCGTGTGCGGGCGCGCTCCGCCTTTTGAGAGAGGGTCTTGTTGGTGTAGAGCTTGGCCAACTCCTCGTCGTTCGGATAGATCGCCGGATCGCTCAGGATCACCGGGTCGACCAGCTCGTTCGCGTCCTTGTTCGCGTTGGCGTAGTAGGTGTAGTTGGTTGCCGCCGCGATCACCTCCGGGCGCAGCATGAAATCGATGAACGCGTGTGCGCTGTCCGGATGTGGCGCATCGGCCGGGATGGTCCAGACGTCGAACCACGCCGGCGAACCGCTTTCCGGGATTCGGTACTCCAAGTCGATTTCGACTCCGGCGTCGGCGGCGCGTCCGGCTGCCGTCGCGTAGTCGCCGGACCAGCTGAAAGCCATGCAGACTTCCTTATTTGGCAGCGCATTCAAGTAGTTCGCCGAATCGAACGTTTTGATGTACTGGCGGATTGGCTTGAACAGCTCGACCACGGCGTCGTAGTCGTCGGGGTTTTCGGAGCTTGGATCTTTGCCGAGATAGGAGAGCGCCTCCGGGATGACGTCGGTGGGGGAATCCAGCACCGAGATGCCGCAGTCGGCCCACTTCTGCGCCAGCTCGGGCTTGAAGAGCATGTCGAGCGAGCCGAGCGGGGCATCCGCCATACGTTCCTCGATCATGTCGACGTTGTAGGTAATGCCGGAGGTGCCCCACATATATGGAACGCCGTACTCGTTCCCGGGATCGAAGTTGCTGAGGACCTTCAGTACCTTTGTGTCGAGGTGTCCGTAATTTGGCAGCTTCGACTCGTCGACTTTCTGGTAGATGCCGGCAGCGATC
>JBOHKJ010000141.1:0-4132 GCA_050728975.1 Kiloniellales bacterium
GCGACCAACAGTTGCGCCACCGCGATCACGACCGTCGCCATGGCGACGAGGCCGTAGGCTTCGGGTCCGAGGAGCCGCGCCAGGATGAGGAAGACGGCGAACCCCGCGGCCTCGCGCCCCCAGCCGCCGGCAGCAGCCCAGATGACCCCGCGCGTGGCCCGATGCTTCATCGACATCTGGCTTGGGCGCGGCGCTGCGCGTAGATCCCGAATTGGGACGGTCGTCCTGCCGGCACCGGGAGCACCCCGATGGCCCGAGCGGATGGGAGCGAAGGAATGACGGGGTTGAAGTCCAGGCTCGCTATCCGATGCATCGAAAGCAAGCGCATGACCACTACCGGCCAGGTCTCATGGCGACGTCAAGGCGGGTCGGACGGGCCATGGTTCTCGAGGCATCCGCCGCTCGCCGATGGCCGCAGCCCGACGTTGTCGGGCACCCGATACCAGCGCCCCGATCGGGCCGCCGGGTTGGACTCGGATCGTCGTCGAGCAGCACGATCCACGTGCCTTTGGGATGACGGGGACCGGCTGTCGCAGGCCGACGCCGGCCTCGATCTCGCCGCCGGGCCGTTGCCTGCCAACCTGCCCCGGTCCCGCCGTCGCGTGGGTTTCGGGGAATCGCGCCATGTCGTTGACGACATCGCCAATCGGCCAGATCCAACGCAAGCATGACAGCCTTCATGCTAAGATGTCGCCAGCTTACAGGTCGTAAACTGGAGATGAAACTGCGGCAAAATAGAAAAGCAGCGAAGTGAATTGTCGACTGTCAGTTGCATGATCGCGGCCTTTCCGGCGTTGGCGCCGAACCGGCTCCGGATCGAAGGGACCCGTCATCCTGCCGCTCTCTCAATCTGATCCCGTAGCTCGTCGAGCTGTTGGCGGCGGGCCTCCATGCCCTCCGTGCCCGGCAGGCCGAAGGTCTCGAGAATCACCGACCAGCGATGCAGCCAGTCGTGTCGCCTCAACACGTTGATGACGTTTCGACGTCGGATCTCCTCGAGGCGCACCGGATCCCGGTCGAGCTGTTCGAGGACGTCCGATACGTGAGGGCAATCGAAGGGGATTCGAATCACGGAGTCCGGCCAGCCCAACTGGTCCTGGAACACCTGCGTGTCGGGATGGTCGCCAAGCAGCACGGCGCCCGCGGCCATCCCCTCGAAGAAGCGATACCCGATCTCCTGCTGCCCATTTATCTCATCCGAACTGTTGAATTTCGCGTGATTGGCGATGAAGTAACGGCTCGTCTTGAGAATGTTCGAATACAGCAGCCGATGCTCTGCCGGGTTGCCTACAAGGAACGGCCCGTGGATCGTATCGTAGTAGTAGAATCCGTTCCTGTCGCGCGCATAGCGCAACAAGGCCTCATGCGTGATCGCCGAGCGGCGTCCGACGCCGCAGACATCGATGCTTCGTGACCTGGGATTCGGCCACGGACAAAAGGTGATGGCGTCAACCGCCGGGGGTAGGTAGGTCACCGGACGCTGGAGCCGCTCCGCCAGCCTCTCCACGGTCCCGGCACACGAACAAAAGACGTGATCGAACTGCTGGAGCACGTCGATCTCGGGAGCCAACGTCTCGACGTCCTGTCGCCACATCTCCTCCACCCAGCACGCCGCGTATCTGCTGTTGGCCCGCCAGCCCTGAATGGATTGGATTGCGAGCAGCTGCTGGGCGAAAAGGACGTCGCAGATGAGCAACTCACACTCGTCGATGCGTAATTCCGACGGCGAGCCCGTCCCGAGCCTCTTGTAGAATCTCGTGTTCTTGATGGACTTCCCGATCGGCAGACGATTCAGGTCGAGTTCCAGGGCTAGCTCGCGCAAGATCTCCTTCACTCGCCCTTGCTTGTCGGAAGCCGGCGCGACGACCGAAATCTCGTCGATCGCGCACACGACGTCTTCGAACTCGTAGCCGACACACCGGGATACGTGCGACTGACCGGATCGGTTGCGCAGCGTGAACAAGGTGACCCTAGTACTCACGGCTGTCCCCCTTTCCGCGAGTGAATGGTCGCTCCTCGGCCTCGAGCAAGGCGCGGAGGGCAGCACGCGATGCCCCGAGATCGCCCTCGCCCGGGCAGCCACCCTCGTCTTCGAGAGCTCATCCGCCACGATATGCTTGGAGGGGCGCGAATGCGGCCGTCTCTTGGCCCCGGCGCACCGGTAGCGAGAGAACGGCCGGAAGCTGATCCCAGTGGCTGCAGCGCGTGCCGATGACCAGCGCAAAGCTGATCCATAGCATGGCGGTGCCGAGATTGGGATTGGCCAAGAGATGAACCAAAAGGAGGCCGATAACGAACCAGCGGAACGGTCTCAGAACGACGCGCCTGTCTGGTCCGGCTGGCCACCTGATGACATCGAACAAGAAGGCCGCGAAGGTTAGGAATCCGGCAATGCCGGTATTGGACAGCAAGGTCATCGCCAGGTTGTTCGGCTTATGGCTGCCCAGTCCCACCCCGATTCCGCCCGTCTGAATCAGGATATCGATCGCCAGGAGGTCCACCCCGGTTCGCTGTTCGAAGGAGGACGTTCGGCTCTTCTCGAGTACCATTTGCGTCACGACCTCGTCGACATACTGCCAGTAGCTCTGGATGAAGACGACAGCGCCTGCTGCGGCCACGCCGAGCAGCACCAGCGTTATCAGGTGGCCGGACGACAAGCGGATCTTGCCGGCGATGGATGTCGTCCCAGACAGGCCGTCCTTGATTACGACGAGGGCAAACAAGCCCATGATCGCAAAGGCCGTGGTCGACGTTGAGGCCGCCATCATGGCCAGACAAACCAGAACGATCAGCAACGAGCTCGGGCGGTTTGGCCGCTGCAGATAGCGGCACCACGCGAACAGAAGGAAGCCCGCGAAGTGATAAGCCAGCCCCGCCGGCTCCGTGAACGGACCGCTGACCCTGAGCACCGTGCCGGCCAATACCTGGCCGTAGGCGTCGGCATAGCCCGCGTTCGAGTGAAAGAAGGAAGCCGGAAAGACGACCCCTGCATAGAAGCGGGCCATCTCCCAAACGGCGACCGCGCTGGCGAACAGGATCGCGCAGACGACAGCGCGATCGACAGCCCGAGCCGCATCCAGGGCCGGCAGCCGGGCCAGCTGGTGCGCCGTGGCATAGAGGATCATCACGTTGAGGAGGAGGTAGAAAGGTTGCGTCAGGTTCTGCCGCTGGAACATGTAGGGCTGCGCGAGGTCAAGATCCAGACTTGCGGAACTGCTGATGACCATGATGCGTCCCTGGAAGAACGTCAGGCCAATCCAAATAGAAGCAATGGCCAACACAGTAAACAAAAGCAAAGGTATCAAAGTCGTCAGGATCTGGGTATTGAAGGGGATTCGAAAGAGAGCGATTTCGATGGCTGTGCGACCGATCATAAGGAGTCCGAAGAAGTAGCCAGGTTGCAGGCCAACGGACCCCACATTCACGACGGCAGCGCTGTCCATCGTAGCGAACACAAGAAGCGCGGCGATGCTGTAGCGCCAAGGCAGCAGGATGATCAGAAGCCCGAGCGGGATGATGACCAGGCCGGTCGAGGTCATGGATGCCCCTCGGGCGCGAGCCGACGTGGTCTGTCCCCGATCGCGCCCATCGGCGGCGGCTGGAGCGCTCGCGGGAACGCCACCGACGGCGCGCTCGAGCGCGCGGCGCGTGCAGGACGGCGCGCACACGCGAGCTCATTTCCAGGCTTTGGCAGGATCAGGAGGGGTTGGGAACGGCCTCGTCCAATCTCACGGTCGACCGACCCGAGCCCGTCCGCGTGCCCGCCACCGCGTCCTGGCTGAGCGTGGAAGCGAGGCGACCACGGCGGCCCATCGGATCCGATGCCGGCACGACCGCGTTTTCGCATCGATCGTGCTGCGCCGTTCAAGCTGCGACCAAGCGACCGCGGCCGGCATAGGTCGGCAGCGCCCCGCTCGCGTTCCTCTCTCGTTGCCGTTCTCCCGCGAGGTAGCCGGATGGTTTCGGCTGTCGCGTCATGTCATCGATCATGCCCGCCGGACAGCCGATCCCAAAAGGCCGGCGCCGGTTCTCGAGGATGCGCGGAAATACTAGTCCAATCGATATGGTGACAAAAGCGATGTCGGATAGAAAGATCCCTGGCCCAATTCCCAACTTCCGGTCATGTCGGGAC
>JBOHKJ010000142.1:0-11620 GCA_050728975.1 Kiloniellales bacterium
GGTCGTAGCTCGTCGGTCGTCGCGAGCGCACGGCCGGCGGCAGTCAGCGAGCGCTCGCCGGCCCGCGCCGCCTGATGCAGCAGGCGCAGCGTGGCCTCGCCCAGGCCGCGCTTGGGCTTGTTGACGATGCGCTCGAAGGCGAGGTCGTCGTCGGGCGACTGCAGCAGCCGGAGATAGGCGAGCGCGTCGCGAATTTCCAGGCGCTCGTAGAAGCGCGGGCCGCCGACCACGCGGTACGGCAGGCCGAGCGTGACGAAGCGCTCCTCGAACTCGCGCGTTTGCGCACCGGTGCGCACCAGGATCGCGATGCCTTCGAGCGGCTGCTTCTGGCGCTGCAGGGCCTCGATCTCGTCGCCGACGAAGCGGGCCTCGGCCTCGCCGTCCCACAGGCCGCGCAGGCGCAGCTTCGGACCGGCGCTGTCCTCGGTCCAGAGCGTCTTGCCGAGCCGGCCCTTGTTGTGGGCGATGAGGCCCGCGGCGGCGGCCAGGATGTGCCCGGTCGAGCGGTAGTTGCGCTCGAGCCGCACCACCTTGGCGCCGGGAAAGTCGCTCTCGAAGCGCAGGATGTTGCCGACTTCGGCGCCGCGCCAGCCGTAGATCGACTGGTCGTCGTCGCCGACGCAGCAGAGATTCTTGTGGCCCTGGGCAAGCAGGCGCAGCCAGAGATATTGCGCGACGTTGCTGTCCTGATACTCGTCGACCAGCAGATAGCGGAAGCGGCGGTGCAGGTCCGCCAGCACCTCCGGCTCGCCCTGGAACAGCGTCAGGCAATGGAGGATGAGATCGCCGAAGTCGCAGGCGTTGAGCGTGCGCAGGCGCTGCTGATAGTCGCTGTAGATCTGCAGCAGCTTGCCGCCAGCGAGCTTGCCGGCTTCCCCCGCCGGCACCCGGTCGGGCGTGAGGCCGCGATCCTTCCAGCGCTCGATCGCCGCATGGACGGCGCGCGCCGGCGCGCGCTTGTCGTCGAGTCCCTCGGCTTCGAGCAACTGCTTGACGAGGCGCAACTGGTCGTCGGCATCGAGAATGGTGAAGTTGGGCTTGAGGCCCACCTTCTCCGCGTGCTGGCGCAGCAGACGCGCCGAGAGCGCATGGAAGGTGCCGAGCCACCAGCCCTCGACCGGGCGGTCGAGCAGCGCCGCCACCCGATCCTTCATCTCGCGCGCCGCCTTGTTGGTGAAGGTGACCGCCAGCACCTGGCCGGGTGTCGCCCGTCCGCTCACCAGCAGGTGGGCGAGCCGCGTGGTGAGCACGCGCGTCTTGCCGGTCCCCGCACCCGCCAGCACCAGCACCGGGCCGTCGAGCGCCAGCACGGCCTCGCGCTGGGAGGGGTTGAGGGCGGCAAGGTAGGGATAGCGTTGGTCGAGGTCGGCGACCGCGACCGGCAGGGAGTCGGACATGCCCCTTATATAGCGCGAGCCGCGGCGAGAAGGCAGGCCGGGCCGCGCCTCCGGAGCCCGGGCAGCGACAGCGCCGGCCCGCGGGGCTATCGGCGCTCCCGCGGCCGGCATAGAATGCCGCCCGCCCGGCCCGCGCTGGCGCGAGTCGAAGCGAGACGTTACCGGCCAGCGGCGGAAATCGGACATGCCTGCAACAGCGTCCATGACTTTGTCTAAGCCCCGCACCGTTGCCCTCCCAATCGAGGGCGGAAGGCTATTGGAGTCGCCGCACGATTGCGGTCCCTCCCCCTTCGCCTCGCCGCTTGCGGCGACAGGCGCCGCTAGAGGGGGGAAGCCCTGGGCCGCGGGTAACGACAGGTCGAGCCAAGCCTGACGCCGGCGCCTCCGCCGCATGGTTCATCTCCGGCCGGTCCTCTTTATCGTCGGGCTGTTTCTCATCGCCCTCGGCGTCGTCATGGCGCTACCGGCGCTCGCCGAGGCCCTGCGCGGTGCGGCAGGCTGGCGTAGCTTTGCCTTTTCGTCCGGCGCAACGATCTTCTTTGGCGGTCTTCTGGTGGCCTCGACCTTCGGTACTCCGATCGAGTTTCGGCTGCGGGAAGCTTTCCTTCTGACCACCTTGAGCTGGCTCTCGCTGTCGCTCTTCGCCGCGCTCCCGTTCCGCTTCTGGGGCCACGGCCTCGACTACGCCGACGCGGTCTTCGAGGCCGTTTCCGGGGTTACCACCACCGGTGCGACGGTCCTGGTCGGCCTCGAGCGCCTTCCGCCCGGGCTGCTGCTGTGGCGTGGCCTGCTGCAGCTGCTGGGCGGCGTCGGCTTCGTCGCGATGGGAATCGCCATCCTGCCCTTCCTGCGCGTCGGCGGGATGCAGCTGTTCCGCGCCGAGTCTTCCGACCGCACGGAGAAGGTCCTGCCGCGCGCCGCGCAGATCACCCGCGCGGTGCTTACCGCCTACCTGCTGTTGAACGTCGCCTGCGCCTGCTCCTACTGGCTGGCCGGGATGAGCGGCTTCGATGCCTTGGTTCACGCCATGGCCACGGTCTCGACCGGCGGTTTTGCCAACTACGATTCCTCCTTCGGAAGATTCGATTCGGCGCTGATCGATTCGATCGCGATGGTCTTCATGATCCTGGGCGCACTGCCTTTCATGATCTACATCCGCATGGCCCGCGGCGACCTCGCGGCGCCGTTGCGCGATAGCCAGGTGCGCAATTTCCTCTGGCTGCTGACGCTGACGGTCGTGCTGCTGGCTTTCTGGGTAGCGGCAAGCGAAGGAATCCCCTTCCTCGCCGCGCTGCGTTACGTAGGTTTCAACGCGATCTCGGTGGCCACCACCACCGGCTTCGTCAACATCGACTATGGCGCCTGGGGAGGCTACGCGACGGTGGCCTTCTTCCTCTTGACCTTTGTCGGCGGCTGCACCGGCTCGACCTCCGGCGGTATCAAGATGTTCCGCTTCGAGGTGATGGCGATCTTGATCCGGCGCCAGTTCGGCCGCCTCCTGGTGCCGCATGGCGTCTACCCGCGAAGCTACAACGGCCGCCCCCTGCCGGAGGACGTTCCGAGCGCGGTCCTGGCGTTCTTTTTCGTCTTTATCCTGAGCGCGGTCGCCATCGCGCTCGGCCTCGGCGCAATGGGACTCGACTTCCTCACCTCGATCAGCGGCGCAGTGACAGCGCTGTCGAACGTCGGTCCCGGTCTCGGCGCGGTGATCGGGCCGGCCGGAAATTTCTCGACGCTGCCCGACAGCGCCAAGTGGCTGCTGTCCTTCGCCATGCTGTTGGGCCGCCTCGAGCTCTTCACCGTGATGATCCTGTTCCTGCCGTCCTTCTGGCGCGGTTGAGCGCACCCTCGACGAAACCGGAGCCAAAAGCCATGCCCCGCCAAACCGAACAGCTACCGCTCATCCCGGCCGCCGCCGGCTCGGGCCGCGTTCTCGCCCTGCACCGCTTCGGCGCCACCGGAGCGCGGCCCAAGGCCTATCTGCAGGCGGCGCTCCACGCCGACGAGACGCCGGGCCTGCTGGTGCTGCATCATCTCCTGTCGCTACTCGAGGCGGTACAAGAGGCGGATTCGATCCGCGGCGAGATCGTCGTCGCGCCCTACGCCAATCCGATCGGCCTCTCCCAGTTCGTCAACGGCGTCCAGCTCGGCCGCTATGCGATGATCGGCAGCGGCAATTTCAATCGCAACTGGCCCGATCTCTACACTCCGATCGCCGAAGGACTGGGCAATCGACTGGGCGACGACGCGGAGGCCAACAAGCGCGCGATCCGCGCCGCCATGCGGGCTCACATCGAGGACTGGGAGCCGCAAAGCGAGCTCGAGAGCCTGCGCCGGCTGCTGGCGCGCGAGGCCGCCGACGCCGACTACGTGTTCGACCTGCACTGCGACGACGAGGCCCTGCTGCACCTCTTCCTGGTTCCGCAGCACTGGCCGCTGGCCGAGCCGCTGGCGGCCGAGCTCGGCGTCAGCGCCGTGCTGCTGGCCGAGGACAGCGGCGGAAGCACCTTCGACGAGACTTTCTCCGGCCCCTGGCTGAGACTGGCCGCGCGCTATCCCGGGCGCCCGATTCCGCCGGCCTGCCTCTCGACCACGGTCGAGCTGCGCGGGCGCAGCGATGTGGACGACAAGCTCGCGATCGAAGATGCCGCCGCTCTTTACCGCTCGCTGCAGCGCTTCGGCGTTGTCGCCGGCGATCCGGGCCCGCAGCCGCGCATGCGCTGCGAGGCGACCGGCCTCGACGCCACCGACACCATCCGTTCGCCGGTCTCGGGCGTGGTTGCCTATCGCGTGGCGCTCGGCGCCACGGTCGAGGCCGGCGACATCGTCGCCGAGATCGTAAACCCGGCCGCACCGCCGAAGACGGCGCGCACGCCGGTCGCCACGCGCGCCAGCGGACTGGTGCTGTCGCGGCGCAGCCACCGCTACGTCGCCGCCGGAATGGTGATCGCCAAGGTGGTCGGCAGGGAGCCGCTACCCCACCGCCAGGGCGGCGCACTGCTCGACGACTGATCGGGCCGGCGCCGGTCAGGCGTTCGGCGCAGCCTCGTCGGACGCCGGCGGCAGGGCCGCCTTGCCGCCTCACAGTCCGACCGATAGGCCGCCGCCGCTCTGCTCGTACTCGCCGTCCGCACAGGACGCGCAGGCGGAAAGTCCAAATGCCAGCGCCAGCGCCGCAGCCGAGCCGACGTATCGTCTCGTCGCTTCGCGCAGATTCGAGATACTTTGCCGTGACGTCATGAGATTGCCCCCGTTTTTCGCACGCCCAGAACAGATTAGCTGCGCCCGCTGCCTTGTCTCGGCCGCGTTGTTCTTATTTATTGCCGGGTCGGGTCACGGCGGGAAGCCTTTTTGCGCCGCAGGTCGGTCACGGATCCGCCAGCAACAGGGTTTCGCAGCATGACGACAGCAAAGGCCGAGCCGCCGAACGACACCGTCGGCAGACTGGTTATCCGCCCCGCCGAGGCCGGCGACGCGGCGACCATCCTGCGGCTGATCCGCGAGCTGGCGGTCTTCGAGAAGCTGGCCGATCAGGTGCGCGCCACGGAGCAGGAGATCCGCCGCAGCGGCTTCGGTGCGCGGCCGGCCTTCGAATGCCTGCTGGCCGAGCGCGCAGGCGAAGCGCTCGGCTTCGCCCTCTTCTTCCCCAACTACTCGACCTTCGAGGCGCGCGCCGGCCTCTATCTCGAAGATCTCTACGTCTCCCCGGAGGCGCGCGGTACCGGGATCGGCAAGGCGCTGCTGGCGCGGCTCGCGGCGCTGGCGTTGGAGCGCGGCTGCCCGCGGCTCGACCTTTCGGTGCTGGACTGGAATCCGGCGCGCGAGGTTTACCGCTCCCTCGGCTTCGAGGAGATGGCCGACTGGCGGCCCTATCGCCTGAGCGGCGACCGGCTGAGCGCGCTCGCCAGGCAGGACAGCTAGTTGCAGCGACCGACCGAGCCCTCGGCACAGCGTGTCTTTCCGTCGGTCCAAAGCGCCCCCGACAGCTCCGCGCGGGTCAGATCGGCGCCGACCAGCTCGGCACCGGTCAGATCCGCGCCCTTAAGATCGGTGCGGAACAGGCGCGCGCGGTTGAGGTCGGCGTTCTTGAGCGAAGCGCCGGCCAGCTCCGCCTTGGTCATGTCGGCCTCGTTCAGCGTCGCGCCCTCGAGATCGGCACCCTTCATCGCGGTGCTGACGAATTTGGCCCGGAAGGCGTCGGCCCCGGCCAGCGTGGCACCGGTGAGGTCGGCGCGATAGAAGGAGGCGTCGCGCAAGCGGGCCCTGCTGAGGTCGACCCCGGCCAGGTCCAGACCGTCGAGCAAACAGCGCTGCCAATTGACCTCGGGGGCCGGCGGATCGGTGCAGGCCGCTGCCGCCGGCCGGGCGACACCGAGAACGACCAAGAGGAGCGGCACAAGCAGCCAGCGCATGGTGCCTAGAGTCGGGTCCCGGTTCGGCTCTGGCAAGTACCGAGAATCACGACCGTTTCGCCTTGCGGTCCGGCCCATCGCGGCCTTGCCCGTCACGGAGCGTTGGCGGCGAGCGGCGGCCGGGAAATGGCCTCTCCGGCCTCGGGCGGCGGCGGCAGGCGGCGATGCGCGGCGGCCACCTCGTCCAGCCGGGCCAGGATGTGTGGCGGAAAGGGCGTGACCCGGCGGGCGGCGAGATCGACGTGCAGGGTGAGCCATTCACAGGTCGCGGCGAGAAATCCCTCTTCGGCGTGACGCATGCGCTGGAACTGCCGCAAGCGCTTGTCGTCGTGAGCCAGCAGGAGCGATTCGAAGAGCAGCGGCGCGCCGGCCAGCACCTCGCGCCGATAGGTGACGTGAGCCTCCACCGCAAAGGTGCTGTTGCCACTTTTCTCGCGATAGGCGCGGTCGAGCCCGAGGAAATCCATGAAGGCGTCGACGGCGAAGTCGAAAGCCAGCACGTAATAGGCCACGTTCATGTGGCCGTTGTAGTCGATCCACTCCGGCCGCACGGAATCGCGGTAGCCGGTGAAGGGCGCCTCGATGGTCATCGCCGCTCCTCGCGGGCAAAGGGCCGGAACGATAGTCGATTGGCATGGCAGGGCAAAGCCGCTAGAGCGGATCGCGGCGAGTCGCACTCGGGCGGCTCCATCCGGGCCGGTCCCGGCCGGCAAGAGCGAAGGAGAGCGGATGACGGCGCTTGGCAGTGGGCTCGCCTGGCTCGGCCGGCACGGCACCTGGGTGCTGTTCGGCGGCGTCTTCCTCGGATTGGCCCTCCCGAGCCTGGCGGGGCTGGCACGTCCGCTGCTGGCGCCGACCGTGGCGGTTCTGCTGCTGACCGCGCTACTGCGCCTCGACTGGCGCGGCCTGGCGGCAACCGCGCGGCGCGCCGATCTGACGCTGCTGCTGGTTGCCTGGCTGCTGGTGGCGAGCCCGTTGTTGCTGTGGCTGCCGCTCCAGCTCGTCGCCCTGCCTTCGGGGCTGGAGACGGCGCTGGTGCTGATGGCGGCGGCGCCGCCGATCCTGGGTGCGGTTGCAATCGCACTGCTGCTGGGACTCGACGGCGCGCTGGCGGTGGTCGCGGGGCTGGCGGCAACGCTGATCGCGCCGCTCGTCCTACCGCCGCTGGCGCTGGGTCTGCTCGGCGTCGAGCTGACGCTCGGCGTCTTCGACCTGATGTTGCGACTCGGCGCACTGGTCGCCGTCGCCTTTCTCGGCGCTGCGCTCGTCCGGCGCCTGGCGACTCCAGCGCTGCTGGCTGCCAAGGGGCGCGAGCTCGACGGCGCGATCGTGCTGACGATGCTGATTTTCGCGATCGCCATCATGGACGGCGTCACGGCCGCTGCAATCGCCGACCCGGGCAAGGTGGCGCTGTGGGTCGCGGCGGCCTTCCTCGCCAACCCGGCTCTGCAGTTGCTCGGCGCGCTGGCCTTCGGGTGGCTGGGCAAGCGGCGTGCGCTGACCGTGGGGCTGATAACCGGCAACTGCAACATGGGTCTGCTGCTGGCGGCGCTGCCGCCGGGCGAAGACCTCGACGTGGCCCTGTACTTCGCCGTCGCCCAACTGCCGATGTACATGCTCCCCGCACTGCTCCTGCCGCTATACCGGCGGATTCTGGCGCCGCAATAGGCAGGGCTAGGCGGTATGCCACAGTGACACCACTGGATATTGAGGCTTTTTTGCCACAGTCGTCGCTGCGCGCGGCGGCGGCAGGCCCCGCTGGCTGGCCAATAGTCAGCACCTATGATAGTGGACGACGCTGTTGGGGGGACGACCGACGAGGTCGTGGGGTCTCACATGAACGCGGAGAGCGCCCGTAACGGACTCTTAAGCCGTGAGTGCCAATGTTCCCCGCCGTCGGCGCCCACAGCGTGGTGCGACGGTGCGGTCGTCAGTCAAACGGCTGCCCCAACGGGCCAATGACAGACCTCAAGGAACAAATCACTCCAATGTGCGTTCAAGGGGCTCCCGCTCGGGAGAAATTCGCTGGCCTGCTGTGCTCGGCGGCCTTCGCGTCTCTGTTCTTGCTGGCGCCGCCGGCCGCCGCGCTCGAGGGTCACGCCGAACAGCTGGTACAGGCGGACGACCAGGACGGCGGCGGCGAGCAGGACCTCTTCATCGTCCCCGACCAGAACGATCCGCTGGAGACTCCGAACCGCTTCGTGTTCGCCATCAACGAGGCAGCCGACTTCCTGGTCATTCGGCCGGTCGCCACGCTCTACGATTTCGTCCTGCCGGACCCGTTGAAGACCTGCGTACAGTCCTTCCTGCGCAATCTGTCCTCGCCGGTGATCCTGGCCAATGACCTGATGCAGGGCGAATGGGACCGCGCGGAGATCACAGCCACCCGCTTCTTCATCAACAGCATCGCCGGACTCGGCGGAATCGCCGACGTCGCGGGCAGCATCGGCCACGAGTACCACGACGAGGATTTCGGTCAGACGCTCGCAGTCTATGGCGTCGGCGAAGGCTTCTACCTGGTCCTGCCGCTGCTGGGTCCGTCCAACCCGCGCGATGGCGTCGGTCTTGTGGTCGACAGCCTGATCGACCCGGTCACCTATCTGGCCGGCAGCGAGTTCGGTCTTGGCCGCACCATCGTCGGCGGCGTGGACAAGCGCGCCCGCAACATCGAGCTCATCGAAGAGCTACGGCGCGATTCGGTCGACTTCTATGCCCGCATCCGCTCGCTCTACCGGCAGAATCGAGCCAACGAGATTCGCAACGGAGCGCCCGCCGAAGGCTCGCCGACCCCGGGCTTCTCCGACTTCGACTTCACCAGTGAACAGACCAGCCAGCTATACTAAAATCGCGCCCCACGTGGCGCTCTTGGATAAGCAGATCAACGGTTCCGCTATGTACAGTCGTCGAACTTTCCTCTTCGCTGTCACCGCCTCCACGACGCTCGGGCTCCTGCCAGGGGCGCGAGGGGCCAGCGCCAATACGCCGGCGGAGGCAACGAGCTTTATGGAGCAGCTGCGTGACCAGGCGGTCGACCAGCTCTCCGACGCCAACCTTCCCGATGACGAGCGGGCGCACCGCTTCGAGGTGCTTTTCGATAGCCATTTCGATTTGCCGGCGATCGGCCGCTTCGTGCTTGGCCCCTATTGGCGCCGAGCCGACGACGCCGAGCGCGAGGCCTTCATGGCCGTCTTCGAAGACGTCATGGTCAATCGCTTCGCGCCGCTGTTCGCCGGCCTGGACCGAAACAAGCTGCAGATCGGCGAGGCACGGCCCGACGGCGCGAACGCCACGCTGTTCATGGTGCCGACCACGGTCCTGCGCGACGAGGGCGAGCCCTACTCGATCGGCTGGCGGCTCAGGACGCTCGACGGCGGCTTCAAGGTGGTCGACGTCGTGCCCGAGGGCGTGTCGATGGCGATCACGCTGCGCTCGGAATATACCTCCGCGATCCAGTCGAACGGCGGCAAGGTGGCTGCCTTTACCGAGCAGCTGCGCAAGAAAGTGGCGCGAAGCGCAAAGGACTGAACCGCAGCCAAGCGGTTGGCCGGGGGGCCAAGAGGGCGGTGACCGCAAGGCGCCGCCCTCTTTCGTATCGCCCCAGCCCCTTCCGTACTCGTAAAGCTTCCGTCTATTTCGCATGAGACGCGATCGCTCCGGCGTAGAGATCCCGGCAGCCAGCGGCAGCCCGATCAGGATCGCGAAGAAGAGGACCAGCAGAGCCGACGCCACACCGCGATTGACCTCGATGCCGAGCGCAACGTGCCCTTCGCCACTGTCGGCGCGGAGCAAGGCGCATCCCGCCAGCCCGCCGGCGACGATGACGCCGGCCTGGGCCAGCGGCGTCGGGACGGCCAACACGCCGACCGCCGCGAGGACCGCAAGCGTAGCGCGCGCTGCATCCGGACAGAGGCTGCGCGCCATGCCCCAGACCGCCTGCGCCACCACCGCGACGGCGACCACCTTGAGGCCGTGCAGGACACCCGCCGGAACGACCTCCCGGTATGCCATCATGCCGTAGCCGAACAGCAGCATGGCAATCGCCGACGGCGCGGTGAAGCCCAGCCAGGCCGCGCCGGCGCCCGGCAGGCCGGCCTTGCCGAGCCCGATTCCGATGCCGACTTGGCTCGAGGCCGGACCCGGCAGGAACTGACACAGCGCAACCAGATCGGCAAAGCTCCGCTCCTCGATCCAGCGCCGCCTGATCACGAACTCGTCGCGAAAATAGCCGATATGAGCGACCGGTCCGCCGAACGACACCAGACCGAGCCGGAGGAATGCCAGGAAGACCGCACCCGCGGATTGCCGTCCCGCGACACTCTGCTGCGGTCCCGCCGAGGCCTCCTCGTTCATGGCTATTTTTTTGCGCTATGAGTATCGAATGCCGACATCGAGCTTCGATAGATAGCGCGCCAGCGTCAAGCTGCCGGCGGTGCGATCGCGATGGCCGCGCCCTGCTTAGCGCGTCAGCGGCTTGTACTTGATGCGATGCGGCTGGTCGGCCTCGGCACCGAGACGGCGATGGCGGTCGGCCTCGTAATCCTGATAGTTGCCCTCGAACCAGACCACCTGGCTGTCGCCCTCGAAGGCCAGCATGTGGGTCGCCACGCGGTCGAGAAACCAGCGATCATGGCTGATGATGATCGCGCAACCGGCAAAATCCAGCAGCGCCTCTTCCAATGCGCGTAGCGTGTCGACGTCGAGGTCGTTGGTCGGCTCGTCGAGCAGCAGCAGGTTGGCGCCGGATTTGAGCATCTTGGCGAGATGCACGCGATTGCGCTCGCCGCCCGAGAGCTGGCCGACCTTCTTCTGCTGGTCGCCGCCGCGGAAATTGAAGGCGGCGACATAGGCGCGCGAAGGCACCGACTTCTTGCCGAGCTCGATCTGGTCGAGGCCGCCGGAGATCTCCTCCCAGACCGACTTGTCGGCCGCGAGCGCGTCGCGCGACTGATCGACGTAGCCGAGCTGCACGGTATCGCCGACCCTGAGGCTGCCGCCGTCCGGCTTCTCCTGGCCGACGATCATGCGGAACAGCGTGGTCTTGCCGGCGCCGTTGGGACCGATGATGCCGACGATGCCGCCGCGCGGCAGCTTGAAGTCGAGGTCCTCGATCAGCAGGCGGTTGCCGTAGCCCTTGCGCAGGCCTTCGGCCTCGACAACCAATTCGCCGAGACGCGGGCCGGCGGGAATCACGATCTGACCGCTGTCGACCGCCGACTCGCGCTCCTCGGTCAGCAGCTTCTCGTAGGCGGCAAGCCGCGCCTTGGATTTGGCCTGGCGCGCACGCGGGCTCGCGCGCACCCATTCCAGCTCGCGCGCGAGCGTCCGCTGTCTCGCCTGACCGGTCTTCTCCTCCTGCTCGAGGCGCTTCTGCTTCTGCTCCAGCCAGGAGGAGTAGTTGCCTTTCCAGGGGATGCCGTGGCCGCGGTCGAGCTCGAGGATCCAGCCGGCGACGTTGTCGAGGAAATAGCGGTCGTGGGTCACCGCCACCACGGTGCCGGGATACTGCTCCAAGTGTTTCTCCAGCCAGGCGACCGATTCCGCGTCGAGATGGTTGGTCGGCTCGTCGAGCAGCAGCAGATCGGGTTGTTCGAGCAGCACCCGGCAGAGCGCCACCCGGCGGCGCTCGCCGCCCGACAGCGTACGCACTTCGGCGTCACCGGGCGGGACGCGCAGCGCGTCCATCGCGACCTCGACCGTGCGGTCGAGCTCCCACGCGTTCACGGCCTCGATCTTCTCCTGCAGCTTCGCCTGCTCCTCGAGCAGGGCGTTCATCTCGTCGTCGTCGAGCGGCTCCGCGAAGCGGGCCGAGAC
>JBOHKJ010000143.1:0-5198 GCA_050728975.1 Kiloniellales bacterium
GGCCATGAGGCCGCGGGCGCGCTCGTCGTCGACCAAGCTCGCCGCCGCGACCCGGGCGCTCCCGTCGGCGGCCTGCCAGCGCGCGCGATCGCCAAAGGCGCGCGCGGAGGCTTCGGCGAAGACGTGCGCGGCATCGGCCCCGTCGAGATCGCTGTAATCGCCGATTTCCTCAGCCACCTTCCAGATCTGCGCTGCAACCACGCCGCCGTTGGAGCGTGGCGGCGCGAAGTAGGCGACGTCGTCGCCGATGGCGATTTCCACGGTCGGCCGCAACTCCGGAAGCGAATTCCTGATATCTTCGGAAGAGAGCGGCATGCCGACCGCGCTCGAAGCCTCGGCCAGGCGTGCGGTCAGCGGTCCGGCATGGACATAGGCTGCGCCCTGCTGGCGAACGCCGGCGAGCACGCCCGAGAGCTCGGCCTGGACGATCTGGTCGCCGACTTGCGGCAACTCGCCGTCGCGGGTGTATATGCGACGCAGGGTTTCGTTGGCGAAGATCACATCGCGACCAGCCTCGAGGTCGTTACGGAAAGCGCGCGACACGCGCAGTCCGAAGCGGGCCAGATTCTCCGCCGGCGAGACCAGTCGCTCCCAGCGCACCACGCCGTGGCGGGCATGCATTGCCGCGATCCCGCGCACCCCGGCCGGCACGATCCCGCCCGAAGGGGCGGCGCGCGGCAGGAACTCGATGGCCTCCCCGCTCCCCTCGTCGCCGTCAAAGAGAACGCAGAGGCCGCCGCCGCCCAGGCCGACTCGCGCTGGCAGGCTCACCGTCATGGTGAAATACATCGCCACGGCGGCGTCGATGGCGGTGCCGCCGTTGCCCAGAACATCGCGCCCGATCAGAACCGCCTGGGGCTCGTCGGCGGCAATCAGGCCGGCGAAACCCTCGACCAGCCCCAGTTGGCCCTCGCTTCGCCCCTCGGCGCAGGCGGCCAGGGAAACCGCCAGGAATCCGACCCCCAGGACCCCCAAGAGCCGCCGATTCCAAGGGAAACGGCCGCCGGTCGATTGATTCGCCGCACCAAGCCCTCTATCTGTAACCAACCGAAGGGAAATCCCAGACGTGCGCAAGCTTGCCGCCCCCGTCGCGCTTTTCATGATTCTCTGGGTCGCGGTCGCTCCGGCCGCCGCCCAAGGCCAGCCTGTGTCTATCATCCGCGACGCGGAAATCGAAGCCATCATCCGCACTTATGCCACGCCGCTGTTCCAGGCTGCGGGTTTGAGCCCGCAAGCCATCACTGTCTACTTGGTCGACGACGACAGCCTCAACGCCTTTGTGACCCCGGGCCTCAGAATGTTCATCCACACTGGCCTGATCCTTCAGACCGAGGATCCGGGGGCTCTGATCGGCGTGATCGCCCATGAAACCGGCCATCTGG
The DNA here is from genome assembly GCA_050728975.1 of Kiloniellales bacterium. Taxonomy (GTDB): domain Bacteria; phylum Pseudomonadota; class Alphaproteobacteria; order Kiloniellales; family JBOHKJ01; genus JBOHKJ01. The sequence continues at coordinate 1,383 of JBOHKJ010000143.1, forward strand.
CGGGCGGCCACACCGCCACGCGCGGAGATGCCCTCGAGCGGGCACAGATGGGGGTCCTCGCGTCGACCATCCTCGGCCTGGGAGCGGCGATCCTGACCGGGCGCGGCGAGGCAGCCCACGCGGTCATGTCGAGCGGCAAGGACGTCGCTCTCAAGGGCCTGCTCAGCTACACCCGCGGCCAGGAGTCGGCCGCCGACCAGGCGGCAGTGCGCTTCCTCAATGCTACCGGACAGTCGCTCGGCGGCCTGGTGGAGTTCATGCATGCCCTCGAGGACCAGGAGGTTCTGCTCTCCAGCAACCAAGACCCCTATCTAAGAACCCATCCTCTCACCGGCGAACGGATCCGCTTCCTGCAGCACCAGGATGAAATCTCGCCCAATTACGGCAAGCCGAGCGATCCACAGCTGGTGGCGCTGCACAACCGGATGCGGGCCAAGCTGGCCGGTTTTCTCGAGACCCCGGAGCAGGTCGCTCGCCTATATCCCAAGAGTGACACCAGCAGCGACGCGCGCTATGCGCGGGCGATCGTCGAATACCGCGAGGCCCATCTCGAGAACGCCCTGCCCTTGATCGCGGGCTTGATCGCCGAGGAGCCGGGCAACCCCTATTTCCACGAGCTGAAGGGCCAGATGCTGTTCGAGAACGGCCGCCTCGCCGAGGCGCTCGAACCATACCAGAAGGCCGTTGCGTTGGCCGAGGGCTCGCCCCAGCTGGAGCTGGGCCTGGCTCGCGTGCTGATCGAGCTCGATCGCCCCGGCGACAACGAGGCCGCCCTGCCGCACCTCGATGCGGTACTACGTGACGAGACCGGCAATGCCCTGGCCTGGCGCCTCAAGGCGGTGGCTCACGGGCGGATCGGGGAGACCGGGCTCGCCGCGCTGGCCCTGGCCGAGATGTCGCTGGCGCGTGGCGACCACCGGGGCGCCATTTCCCAGGCCGCACGCGCCCTCGATCAGCTGCCCGAGAGCTCGCCCGGGTGGCTGCGGGCCCAGGACCTGAAGCAGCTGGCCGAGCGCGAAGACAAGGAAAATTAGCCGCCTTGGCTTTTGCCCGTCCCCGCCGCAGCCGCTAAAGTGGCCCTCCCCCTTCGCCGACCGGCGGCCATCGGAAAGGAACAACAAGCATGTCCCAGCAATGGCCTGCAACGGCGTTTCTTCGCGGAAGCGGCGCCGCTGCAGCCTTGGCGCTCGCCCTCTGGGCCGCAGCGCCGGCCTTGGCCGAGGGCGAGGCGCCGGTCACTCCGCTGCCTGGAAGCCCGGCCTTCGATGCGGCGGTGCGAGAGTATCTGCTCGCCCATCCCGAAGTGGTGGTCGAGGCTTTGGAACTCTACCAAGCCAAGCAGCACGCCGCGGAGACCGAGAGCCAGCGCCAGGCGGTCGCCGGCAACCTTGACCGGCTGCTGGCCGACGAGAGCTCGCCGATCTTGGGAAATCCCGAGGGCGACGTCACGGTCGTCGAGTTCTTCGACTATCGCTGTCCCTATTGCCGCAAGGTAGCGGAAGACCTGCGCCAGACGGTCGCCGAGGACGGCAACGTCAAGCTGGTGATGAAGGAATGGCCGATCCTTGGCCCGCAGTCCCTCTATGCGGCGCAGGTCGCGCTCGCCGCCCATCGCCAAGGCAAATACGAGGCGTTCCATTTCGCAATGATGACGCAGCCGGGAGACATGACCGAAGAGAGCGTGCTGGCGCTCGCGGAGTCGCTCGGTCTCGATCGCGAGCGCCTGATCGCCGACCTGCAGCGTCCGGAGATCGAAGCGGCGCTGCGGCGCAACTTCGAGCTGGCCGACGCGCTCAAGCTGGGCGGGACACCGGCCTTCGTCGTGGGCGAGGAGCTTGTTCCCGGCGCGGTCGACGCGGCCACCCTGAAGCGACTGATCGCCAAGGCACGCAAGCCGGCCGGCTGAGCGCTTCCGTTTGCGCCATCGCAAGGGCCTGTGATAACGCTTGTCGCCGCTGGCAGAGCCGGCGGCCGGGGGAAGCGCGGAGGGGAAGGCGTGGCCAAGGCGCGTAAAGTGCTGGTCCTGAATGGGCCCAATCTCAATCTGTTGGGCACGCGGGAGCCGCAACTCTACGGTCGCCAGAGCCTCGCCGATATCGGGGCCGCCTGCCGCAAGCGGGCGAGCGCCCTGAAGCTCAAGCTCGATTTCAAGCAATCGAACAGTGAAGGCGAGCTGGTCGACTGGATTCAGGCCGCCAAGCGCGATTGCGGCGCCATTGTCATCAACGCCGGAGCGCTCAGCCATACCTCGCTGGCGTTGATGGACGCGCTCCAAGCGATCGGCCTGCCGGTGATCGAGGTCCACCTGTCCAATATCTATCGGCGCGAAAAGTTCCGGCACCATTCCTATATTTCGCTGGCGGCGACCGGCGTCATCTGCGGCCTGGGCGCCCAGGGCTATCTGCTGGCGCTGGACGCGGCGAGCCAGCTCCTCGGCAGCGCAGGGGGCAAGTAATGGCAGGCAAGCTGCAGCCCGACGAAGCGCTGATCCGCAAGCTGGCGAAGCTTCTGGAGCAGGAAGGGCTGACCGAGATCGAGTACGAAGCCGACGGGCGCCGCGTGCGGGTCGCGCGCGGCACGGCCACGACCATGATACCCGCGGTCCAGGCCGCGCCAATCGCGGAGGCGACGGCGGCGGCCGGCGGGCGCCCGGCCGACGAGGCGGTGCCGGCGAGCGCGGTCACCGCGCCGATGGTCGGCACGGTCTATCTCTCGCCGGAGCCGGGAGCAGCCGCCTTCGTCAAGGTCGGCGACACGGTGCACGACGGGCAGACGCTGCTGATCATCGAGGCGATGAAGGTCATGAACCCGTTGGTCGCGCCGCGCGGCGGCACGGTGACGCGCATCCTGGTTCAGGACGGCCAGCCGGTCGAGTTCGCCGAGCCGCTGCTGCTGCTCGAGTAGCCGGGCTCGGGAGGGCCGGCGCCCTTGTTCGAAAAGATCCTGATCGCCAATCGCGGCGAGATTGCGCTGAGGATTCATCGCGCCTGCCGCGAGATGGGAATCGCCACGGTCGCCGTTCACTCGACCGCCGATGCCGGCGCGATGCATGTACGGCTCGCCGACGAAAGCGTCTGCATCGGCCCGCCGGCGGGCAAGGACAGCTATCTAAATTCCGTGGCGATCCTTACCGCGGCCACCATCACGGGGGTCGACGCGATCCATCCCGGGGTCGGCTTCCTTTCCGAGAACGCCGCCTTCGCCGAGATGGTCGTGGAGCACGGCTTCGTCTTCATCGGTCCGACGCCGGAGCATATCGCCTTGATGGGCGACAAGGTGGCTGCCAAGAAGGCGGCGCGGGAGCTTGGTATTCCGGTCGTGCCCGGCTCGCCCGACGCCCTTACAGGCGACGCCGAGGCGGCCACCGCTGCGCGCGCGATCGGCTTTCCGGTTCTGGTCAAGGCCTCGGCCGGCGGCGGCGGGCGCGGCATGAAGCTGGCCCGCAATCCCTCGGACCTCGAAGGCGCATTGCGCCTCGCCCGTGCCGAGGCCAAGGCCGCCTTCGGCAACGACGCGATCTATCTGGAGCGCTACCTCGACAAGCCGCGCCACATCGAGATCCAGCTGTTGGCCGACGGCCAGGGCGGCGTGGTGCATCTGGGCGAGCGCGACTGCTCGCTTCAGCGCCGTCACCAGAAGCTGCTCGAAGAAGCGCCCTCACCCGCCTTGAACGCCGCGGCGCGCGAGGAGATCGGCGGGCGCGTCGTCGCCGCCATGAAGAAGCTCGGCTATCGCGGCGCAGGTACAATCGAGTTCCTATACGAGGACGGCGAGTTCTTCTTCATGGAGATGAACACGCGCCTGCAGGTCGAGCAC
>JBOHKJ010000144.1:0-4472 GCA_050728975.1 Kiloniellales bacterium
GCCCGGATCGCCCGAAGCGGATGGTCCGCCGGCACCCGCGCCTCACAGCTCACATAGGAAAACAGAGCCCCGCTCTCGCGATCCTCGCCCCGCATCAAGGCCTCCTGGTCCGCAAATCCCCTGAACCAGAGAATCACGACCAAAAAACTATCGCGAGGACTTTTTCAGCAACCTGCTAGGCTGGCCTGCTCCGGCTGTTCTGGTCAGGCGCGACCGGTCAGACGAGCTGGGGCAAACGGGGATCAAGCAAAAGGGGGGCAGGTGGCCCGGCGACGCAAGCGGCCGCCAGCAAAGGGCCGCTCACGCCTGCGGCGCTGGCTGCGCAATCTGGCGCTGGCGATCCTGATCGGCCCGCCGGCCGTGATCCTGCTCTATGGGATCCTGCCGCCGCCGGGGACGCCGCTGATGCTGCTTCGTCTTGCCGACGGCGAAAGCCTGACCCGCGACTGGGAGCCACTGGAGCGCATCGATCCGGCGCTGGCGCGCTCCGTGATCGCCGCCGAGGACAATCTGTTCTGCCAGCATTTCGGCTTCGACTGGGCCGCCCTCGGCGAGGCCTTCGACGACTATGTGGAGGGCAACGGCCGGCGCGGCGCCAGCACCATCAGCCAGCAGACGGCTAAGAATCTCTTCCTCTGGCCCGGACGCAACTTCGTCCGCAAAGGGCTGGAGGCCTACCTTACCGTCTGGCTGGAGCTGATCCTGACCAAGCGCCGCATCCTGGAGCTTTACCTCAACGTCGCCGAATGGGGTCCCGGCCTTTACGGCGCCGAAGCGGCGGCTCGCCATTACTTCGGCAAACCGGCCGACAGCCTCAGCGCGTTCGAGGCCAGCCAGCTGGCTGCCCTGCTGCCGGCGCCGCGCGACTGGCGGCCCGGCCAGCCGTGGGTCGCGGAGCGGGCGGCGGTGATCCGGCGCCGGATCGGCCAACTCGGGCCGCTGCTCGACTGCGCCTCTTGACCGCCCGGAGCCGCTTCCTAAGTGGGAGGGCCGCCGGCCTAGTCGAGATGATCGGAGTCGAAATCGGCGTCACAAGAACATGGTAAAGAATCTGTTTGAGTCGAGAGCTGCTACAGTCGCTTCACAAGAGAATACCTGGCGATTATTGGCCAAGTATTATTAATGTTGATAGTTATTTTTTACAGTTAAAGCTGAAAACTATGTTTCTAACGACTGCGCCGTCTCCAATTTTGTTTGACTTTTGCTCTTCACCTTCTGTAAACTACTGCCAGCCTGAGCGAGGAGGTTCGGGCAGCGCGGCGTAAAGCAAGGCCGCAAAAGGAAAAAATAAAAAGGGCGGTCATCGGCAAGCCGTCCACCCAAAAAAGAGTCTGCAGGGCAAGCGGGCTCACAGGGCAAGCACAAGGGACGAGAGGGATGACCGATCGTATCGCGGTGACGATGCGCAGCCAGGATTTGCGCAACCGATGGTTCGCTTTGGCGCTGGGCCTCGCTGGGACTATGGCCTGGATGGCGGCGCAGGCAGCGATGTTCCCGGCCATAGCCACCCAGGATCTGGCCATGGTGGCGGCGCTGGAGCAGCCGCCGATCGAGACGTCGGCCGGGCCGACAGCAGGCTACCGCGAGGCGCTGGCGGAGTTCGAGCGCCGGTCCTCGATTGCCGAAAGCTATCGCCCGAACGGCGAGCGCCGGGACGAGAAGGTCGTGGCGCTGGCCGCGATTCCGGGGCCGATCCCGCAGCCGCCGGCGAGCGCCGGGAGCGATTCGACGAGCGACGTCCAGGCCATGCTGGATCGGGAGATCGAGTGCCTGGCCCTTAATATCTATTTCGAGGCCCGCGGCGAATCCAAGGACGGGCGGATCGCGGTCGGCCACGTGGTCATGAACCGGGTCGCCGACCGGCGCTTTCCTTCCAGCGTCTGCGAGGTGGTTCAGCAGGGCGGCGAGGACGCGCTGCATCGCTGCCAGTTCTCATGGTGGTGCGACGGACGCAGCGACCGGCCGACCGACGTCGCCGCCTGGGACGCCAGCAAGGCGCTGGCGCGCAAGATCTACTGGGGCCTCTCCGAGGACCCGACCGGCGGCGCGCTGTGGTATCACGCCGACTACGTGAAGCCCTATTGGCGCAAGGTCTTCGCCCAGGGGCCGACGATCGGCCACCACATCTTCTATCGCGAGACTTCGAGCCAGGTGGCTTCGACAGACCGCCTCTAGGAAGCGTTTTCGCACGGGAACGCGAAAAGGGGCCGACCGGGCAGCCGGGCGGCCCTTCGCTTTGAGCCCGCGGCTCTCAGATGTAGTAGGCGGCGAGCGGCTCGAAGCCGTTGAAGGCGACCGCCGAATAGGTGGTGGTGTAGGCGCCGGTGGCACGGATGCGCAGCCGGTCGCCGATCTCCAGGTCGCCGGGCAGCAGGTATTCGCTCTGCTCGTAGAGCACGTCGGCGCTGTCGCAGGTCGGTCCCGCCAGGATCACCGGTTCGCAGGCGCCGCCGCGCAGGCTGTCGATCGGATACTGGATCGCCTCGTCCATGGTCTCGGCCAGGCCGCCGAACTTGCCGATGTCGAGGAACACCCAGCGCCGGGCATCGCGGACCGACTTCTTGGCGATCAGCACCACCTCGGTCTCGATGACGCCGGCGTTTCCGACCATGCCGCGACCCGGCTCGACGATGGTTTGCGGCAAGCGGTTGCCGAAGTGGCGCGAAAGCGACTCGCGGATCGCGTAGCCGTAGGCCTCGGCAGTCGGCACGTCGCGGCGATAGCGCGTCGGGAAGCCACCGCCCAGATTGACCAGGTCGAGCTCCAGGCCTTCGGCCGAGAGGGCATCGAACAGCGCAGCGCAGGTCGCCAGCGCGGCGTCCCATTGCCCGGGATCGCGCTGCTGGGAGCCGACGTGGAACGACAGGCCGCAGGGCTCGAGACCCTTGCGTGCCGCCTTGCGCAGCAGCCGCTCGGCCATGTCGGGCTCGCAACCGAACTTGCGCGACAGCGGCCAGTCGGCGCCCTGGCCGCTGGTGAGGATGCGGCAGAAGACGCGGGCGCCCGGCGCGGCCTCGGCCAGCTTGTCGACCTCGGCGTCGGAATCGAACGCGTAGAGCCGCACGCCCAGCTCGTAGGCGGTGGCGATGTCGACCTGCTTCTTGATGGTGTTGCCGAAAGAGATCCGCACCGCCCCGGCGCCCGCCGTCAGCACCTGCTTGATCTCGTTGACGCTCGCGGTATCGAAGGAGGAGCCGAGGCCGGCCAGCAGCGACAGGATCTCCGGCGCCGGATTGGCCTTGACGGCGTAAAAGATGCGCGAGTCCGGCAGCGCTTGTTCGAGCGCGCGGTAGTTCTCGGCGACGACATCCAGGTCGACCACCAGACAGGGCGTCGGCGGCCGCTGCTCGGCAAGGAATCGCTCGATCTTCTCGGTCATGGCAGCCTCCTGCCGCGAAACGCGGGGCTTGCTTAGGACGGAAAAGCGGAAGGGTCGGCTTCTAGGCCGAGGCGGAGGATGTCGCGCTCGAACAGGCGCCGGCGCTGCGTGCGCTCTGGCGCGAAGCGAATTGGCGGTGGACGCGGCGGCACAGGGGCGCCGGCCCGGTGACAACAACATCAACCATCGTAACCTCCAATGCGGCGCCGGTCCTTTTTCGAGGGCGCGGTCGGTAGTTACGCGTTGCGTCGTTGCGTGACCGGGATGCTGGCCCGGACAGGGGCACGTGCGCGAGCGGACGGCTTTCTTGCACCAAACAGCCGTCGCGTAAAGTGTAAAACCGCAGGCTTAACGAAAGCTGACTGCGCTCTCGCCGCCGCCGCTCACACCACGCGAAAATTCTTGAACTGCCAGGGGTCGTCGTGGTCGACGTCCTCGGAGAAGAGGCGCCCGCGGTCGAGCAGCGGCGTCCAGTCGGAATACTCGCCCACCACCGGACCGAGATAGGGGCCGGCGATCTCCAGCACCCGCTCGTGATCCATCTCCTCGGGCTCCACCACGCCGCGATCCGGATTCTCGATCGCCCAGACGACCCCGGCCATGACCGGAGCGGTCACCTGAAGGCTGGTGGCGTTGTTGTGCGGCGCCAGCTTGCGCGCCTCGTCGATCGAGAGCTGCGAGCCATACCAATAGGCGCCTTTCTTGTGACCCATCAGAAGCACGCCCAGCTCGTCGATGCCGGAGACGATCTCGTCGACGATCAGGCGCTTTCTGGTCTGCATCTGCCAATTCTTGCCGGCCAGCTCGTGCAGCGACAGCACCGCGCCATCGCAGGGGTGGTAGGCGTAGTGCACGGTCGGCCGGAAGGCGGCCTTGTCGCCGCGCCCCAGCGTGAAGTAGTCCGCGAGCGAGATCGCCTCGCTGTGGGTGACCAGGAAGCCGTGGAATGGCCCCTCGATCGGCGTCCAGGTCCGGACCCGGGTGCCGGCGCCGGGCCGGTTGAGGTAGATCGCGGCGCCGCTGCCGAAAGCGTGGCGGCCTCCGTCGGCCGGAAAGTGCCGCTCGTGCGTGCCCCAGCCGAGCTCGGCCGGCT
>JBOHKJ010000145.1:0-6536 GCA_050728975.1 Kiloniellales bacterium
GATCAGAACGTCGCGGAACACCACCAAAATCACCAGCCAGACCGGCAGCTGATCGACCTGGCTTAAGGTGACATAGACGCTGACCAGCAAGGCTTTGTCGGCCAAGGGGTCGAGATAGGCGCCAAGCTCGCTGGTGACGCGGAATCGCTTGGCGATCGCTCCATCGATTGCATCGCTGATTCCCGCCAACACGAAGATCCAGAAGGCCGCGACGAATGCTTCGGTCAAAATTACGTATACCGCGACCGGCACGACCAGAAGTCGGGCCAGGGTAATCAGGTTCGGCAGCAGACTGATGGCAAAACGTGCGCTCATCCACCCCCCGGCTGGGCCGGCGGAACAGTCGTGGTCGGTGCCGGCCCGGACGGCGGAGTCTCCGACGGCGGCGTTGCGGGCGGCGGCGTTGCGGGCGGCGGCGTTGCGGGCGGCGCGGTCTCGGGTGCCATGCTTTCCGGTGTCATGTTTCCCGGTGCCGCGCGCTCCTGTGCCGGAACGCTGGTGCCGGCGAGCGCCAGCAGCCAGCCGGACTCTACATCGGGCAGCAGGACCAGATCGCGTCGGGACAGGGTCTGCGCGAGCTGCTGCTGGCTGCCGAGATAGACGATGGAAATCAGCGCGCGGCGGCGTGACAGCTCGAGCGGATCGCTTCGCACCACGTTGGGAAGCGATTGCAGGCGGCGCTGTATCTCGACCCAGGAATCGAGGCCGTTCAGCTCGACGCGCGCGACCAGACTGTTCTCGCTGCCGAACGACAGCAGATTGGCGTGCTTCCACTCTTCGGCCAGCGACGCCGCCACGACATCTGTGGCGCGCGCCAGCAGTGCCTCGAGCGTTTCCTCGGGTTGCTGGGTCAGGCCGTCGACGGCGGTCGGTCCCGGCCGGCCGAGAAAGCGCTGGCTCGCGATGCGCACCTGCGCGTTGCCCGCGGCCGGATCGCCCTCGATCGTCGCTTTGGCGACCAAGGCACCGGCCGCTTGATAGCGCTGCGCCAAGCTCGCCAGTGCGGCCTCGTCGCCGGCAAGCGCCGCGTCGACATCGAGCGTGGCGATATCGGCCAGGTCGCCGAACGGCAAAATCAGCGGCACGAGCTCGCCGGGCTCGCGGCGCGCCGCCCAGGCCGCGCGCCAGGCGTTGTCCTCGGTCCACAGCAAGGCGGTCGACCCCTCGCCCAGCAGCGGCACGACGACCAGCGGCTGACTGCGCGCCTCGGCATAGGACAACCCATATTGACGCAGCAGGTTGCGGATAGAATCCGGTTCGAAGCGGAAGGTGAGCGAGGCGAGATAGCGCACGCTCGAGCTGCGCTCGGAGGCGACCGCGAAATCGCTCAGATAGTTCGCGACCTGGTCTGGCCCGAGCTGCGGCGCGCGGTCCCAGGATTCGCGCGGCAGGAGACGGTGCATCAATTTCTGGAACGCCAGGCTGTGGCCTTCCGCGAGCGCCGCCTCGCGCGCCGCCGTAGCGGTCTCGGCCGTGTGGTCGACCTCGATTCCGGCAACGGTGAAGACGTCTTGCGCCGCCGGCCGCCCTGGCGCTGCAACCGCAACCAGGAGAAGGACCGTCAACAGCGGCACAAGTGGCCGAATTCCGGCCCGAAAGCCCGTTGCACGGCGCTCCGGATGGAGTATTTTCGCGGCCACAGACCGCTCGGGCGTGGTGAGTGCGTCTATGCTCGTCGCCATAGCCGCCGTAATAGCCCAAAAGCAGGGGAGGACGCCATAACCAGCCTCAAGCAGGGCCAGGGTCCGAGCTATCGCGATTCCGGGGTCGACATCGACGCCGGCGAGGCGTTGGTAGAGGCGATCAAGCCGCTCGCCAAGGCGACCGCGCGGCCCGGCACCGCCGCCGGTCTGGGCGGCTTCAGCGCGCTCTTCGACCTCAGGGCGGCCGGCTTCAAGGACCCGATCCTGGTTGCCACCACCGACGGTGTCGGCACCAAGCTCAAGCTGGCCATCGCCGCGGCCAAGCACGACACCATCGGCATCGATCTGGTCGCCATGTGCGTCAACGATCTGGTGGTACAGGGCGCGCAACCGCTGCTGTTCCTCGACTACTATGCGAGCGGCAAGCTGGAGCTCGAAACCGGCACCGCTATCCTGCGCGGCATCGCGCAGGGCTGCCGGGAGGCCGGCTGCGCACTGGTCGGCGGAGAGACCGCCGAGATGCCTGGTCTTTATGCCTCCGGCGATTACGATCTCGCCGGCTTCGCGGTGGGCGCCGTGGAACGTGGTCGGGTACTGACCGGAGACAAGGTCGCGGCGGGCGACCTGATTCTCGGGCTGCGCTCCAGCGGCCTGCATTCCAACGGCTTTTCGCTGGTTCGAAAGGTGGTGGCCGATCTCGAGCTCGATCTTGCGGCACCCGCACCCTTCGCTGCCGATGTCCCGCTCGGCGTGTCATTGCTCGAGCCGACGCGGATCTACGTCAGGTCGTCGCTCGCCGCGATCGCTGCCGGGGGCGTCAAGGTGTTGGCCCATATTACCGGCGGCGGTTTGATCGAGAACCTGCCGCGCGTGCTGCCCGACGGACTGCTCGCCGAGATCGATGCCGCGCGCTGGAGCGCGCCGCCGGTGTTCCGCTGGCTTGCCGAGGATGGAGGCGTGGCGCCCGGCGAGATGCTGCGCACCTTCAACTGCGGAATCGGCATGGTGGCGGTGGTGGCGGCGGACCGCGCGCCCGCCTTGTCGCGCCTTCTGGAAGAGAGCGGCGAGCGGGTCGTCGAGATCGGCCGTATCGTGCGCAATGGCGCAGGCGCGCCGGCAGCGGTCAGGGTGGTCAACGTGGACGCGCTATGGCGCGAGTGAAGACCGCGGTCTTCATCTCGGGCCGGGGGAGCAACTTGGTTGCCCTGATCGAGGCCACGAGGGCGCCGGACTATCCCGCCGAGATCGCGCTGGTTCTATCGAACAGCGCCGAGGCCAAGGGCCTGGAGCACGCCAAGGCCGCCGGCCTGCCGATCGCGGTGGTCGATCACCGGAAATTTGAGGAGCGCGCCGCCTTCGAGAAGGCGGCAACGCTGGAGCTCGAGCGCAGCGACGTGACACTGGTCTGTCTGGCCGGCTTCATGCGGGTGCTGACAGCGGGCTTCGTCGCCCGCTGGCGCGATCGCCTGCTGAACGTCCACCCCTCCCTGCTACCAGCCTTTCCGGGCCTGGATACCCATGCCTGGGCACTCAAGGCCGGGGTCAAGCTTCACGGCTGCACGGTCCATTTCGTGCGCGCCGCGCTCGATCAGGGTCCGATCGTCGGCCAGGCGGCGGTGCCGGTGCTGCCCGACGACGACGAGAGCCGGCTGGCGGCACGGGTGCTGACCGCCGAACATCGTCTTTATCCGCGCTGTCTCGCGCTGGTGGCGAGCGGACAAGCGCGGGTGGTCGGCGAGCGCGTGGTCTTGCGTCGCGAAGCGGCCGCTGACACTGGCCTCGCCCTGCTCAACCCGCAAGCCTGAGGCACCCTTGCAGGGCTCGGGAGTCGCCGTTAAATTCCCTTGCCGGAACGAGATGGGAGCCAGCCATGAGCCAAGACCAGCTGTTGAAGGAGCACCGCGAAACCTGGGGCGGTTTCGTCAAGCTGATCTCCTGGTCGGTGGGCGCGGCCGTCGTGGTGCTGCTCGGCATGGCCGCCTTCCTGCTCTAGGGTTTGCGCCCGGTCGCGGGCTTCCCCCCGCAGATTCGTTTCACCAGACAGACCTGCGCCGCCCCCGTGCGGATTTCTTGTCGCAGGAAAACCAATTAAGCCATTTATTTTGCTGAATAATCCTGCCTAGCCGCCACAAGCCAGGATAGGCCGAGATCGCTGCCGATATTCGCGCGCCCTTCGAGCCGGGCTAGCCGACGATCTCGGAATCCTTGAAGAAGAAGGCGATCTCGGCCTTGGCATTTTCGACGCTGTCGGAGCCGTGGACCGAGTTGGCCTCGATCGATTCGGCGAACACGGCGCGGATCGTCTCGGGCGCGGCCTTCTTGGGGTCGGTGGCGCCCATGACCTCGCGGTTCCTGGCAACCGCGTTCTCGCCTTCCAGCACCTGGACCACGACCGGCCCGGACGTCATGAAGGCGCAGAGATCGGTGAAGAACGGCCGCTCCTTGTGGACGGCGTAGAAGCCCTCGGCATCCTTCTTCGACAGGCGCAGGCGCTTCTGGGCCACGATGCGCAGTCCCGCCGCTTCCAGCATGGCGTTGATCTTGCCGGTGATGTTGCGCCGGGTGGCGTCCGGCTTGAGGATGGATAGGGTGCGTTCGATTGCCATCGGCGCTGGGTCTCCCTCGTTGCAGGACAGCAGGCGTCAAGCTGGGCGGCGGGCCTTATAGCCGGCTGCCGCGGGCCGGGCAACCGCCTGCGAACCCGGCCCGCGCGGGCTTCCGAGGAGCGCGGCGTGTGTGCTATCAGGCCGCCCATGCTCAGGATCGCCGAACTGGCCTATGGGGTCGCTGGCCGACCGTTGCTCGAGGGCGCATCGCTCACCGTCAACAAGGGGGAGAGGGTCGGCCTGGTCGGCCGCAACGGCAGCGGCAAGTCGACCCTGCTGAAGCTGATCGCCGGCACGCTCGAGCCCGACCGGGGCGAGATCGAGCTGCCCAAGAGCTGGCGGATCGGCACCGTTGCCCAGGACGCCCCCGGCGGACCGGAGAGCCTGATCGATACCGTTCTGGCCGCGGACAAGGAGCGCGCAAGCCTCCTGGCAGAGGGCGAGCTGGCTCGGGCGCCGCAGCGGATCGCCGAGATCCACGAGCGCCTCGCGACCATCGGCGCCGTCAGCGCGCCGGCCCGCGCGGCGCGCATCCTGGCCGGCCTCGGCTTCGACGAAGCAACCCAGCAGAGCTCCTGCGCGGCGCTCTCGGGCGGTTGGCGGATGCGGGTCGCCTTGGCGGCGCTGCTGTTCACCGAGCCCGATCTGCTGCTGCTCGACGAGCCGACCAACCATCTCGACCTGGAGGCGAGCCTGTGGCTGGAGGGCTTCCTCAAGTCGTATCCCGGCACGCTGATCCTGGTCAGCCACGACCGCGACCTGCTGAACCGCGTGCCGCAGCGCATTGCCCATCTGGAGGCCGCCAAGCTGGTCGCCTACGCCGGCAACTACGACCGTTTCGAGCGCACCCGGCGCGAACGTCTGGTGCGCCAGGAAGCGCTGCGCAATCGCCAGCAGACCCAGCGGCGCCACATCCAGTCCTTCATCGACCGCTTCCGCTACAAAGCGAGCAAGGCGCGTCAGGCCCAATCGCGGATCAAGATGCTGGAGCGGATGGAACCGATCGCCGCGGTGATCCAGGAGCCCTCGCTGGCTTTCGATTTCCCGGCGCCGGACCATCTCTCCCCGCCCCTGTTGCAGCTCGAGGAAGCAGAAGCGGGCTACGCCGAGGGCCGGCCGGTGCTGAGCAAGCTCGACCTGCGGCTCGATCCCGACGACCGCATCGCGCTCCTGGGCGCAAACGGGAACGGCAAGTCGACGCTGATGAAGCTGCTGGCTGGACGCTTGCAGCCGCTCTCCGGCAACGTCCGGCGCTCCTCCAAGCTCAACGTCGGCTATTTCGCCCAGGATCAGGCCGAGGCCCTCGACCTCGAGCAGACCCCACTGCAACACATGGCCGAGCTGCGGCCGCTCCATTCCGAAGAGCGGCATCGCGCTCACCTGGGGCGTTTCGGACTCGGCAGGGAGCGCGCGGAGCTGGCGACCGGAAAGCTCTCCGGCGGCGAGAAGGCGCGCCTGCTGTTCGCCCTCATCACCTGCCGGGCGCCCCAGATCCTGCTGCTCGACGAGCCGACCAACCATCTCGACGTCGACGCCCGCGAGGCCCTGGTCCAGGCGCTGAACGCCTACGACGGCGCAGTGGTGCTGGTTTCCCACGATCCGCACCTGATCGCATTGGCTGCCGAGCGTCTCTGGCTGGTCTCCGGCGGGACGGTGGCGCCATACGAGGGCGACCTCGACGACTATCGGGCGCTGCTCGCCGAGCAGCGGCGCGAAAACGGTCGCCCGGCGCGCGCCAATGGCAGGCTCAAGAACCAGCCGCCCGCCAGGGAGCGCCGCCGTCAGGCTGCCGAGGCGCGAGCGGCGTTGGCACCACTGCGTCGGCAGGCCGTGGCGGCGGAAAAGCGCCTCGCCAGCCTGACCGCGGAACGTAAGCGCCTGCTGGCCAAGCTGGCCGATCCGACGGTCTACGGGCGACCCGGCGAACAGCTTGCGGCCTTGCAGATCGAGCACGGGCGTCTCGAGCAGGCGATCGCCGAGGCCGAGGAGACCTGGCTGGAGGCCGCTGCGGCACTCGAAAAGGCCGGCTAGCGAAAACGCCGCGTCCCGATGGGAAGCCCTTGCGCCGCGCGCGACCCTGCCCCTCGACCATGGCGCTTCCGGGCCCGCGGGCCCTCGGCTAGCGTCGGCGGCGTCCTTTCGGAGTCGACCATGAGCAGCGACGAGAGCCTGGCACCCGCCCCGGCGGCCTTCGATGCCGAGGCGCAGGCGGCGCGCCAGCGCGTCGACGGCATCCTGCTGATGCTGCTGGCGGTTGGCATCTTTTCGATCATGGACGCCATCATCA
>JBOHKJ010000146.1:0-22246 GCA_050728975.1 Kiloniellales bacterium
GGGCCTGAACGTGGCGCGGCTGGTGGTCTTTCAAGCCGGGTTGCCGCAGTCGGTCGCTGGCGCGACGGTCAATCGCTTCTGCGGCTCGTCCATGTATGCGATTCACATGGCCGCCGGCGCCATCCAGCTGGACGCCGGCGACGCCTTCGTCTGTGCCGGCGTCGAATCGATGACCCGGGTGCCGATGATGGGCTTCAACCCGATGCCGCATCCCGGTCTCTACGAGCGCTATCCCCAGGCCTACATCTCCATGGGCGAAACGGCCGAGAACGTGGCCACCAGGTATCAGATTACCCGCGACCAGCAAGAGGCCTTCGCAATCGAATCCCAATCCCGCGCGGCACGCGCGCGAAGCGAGGGGCGGTTCGACGACGAGATCGTCCCTATCTCGGTCAACGGCACCATGGTCACTCTCGACGGCTGCATCCGGCCCGATACCACGGCCCAGGGCCTGGCGACGCTGAAGCCGGCGTTTGACGAGCAGGGTACGGTCACTGCCGGCACCTCCTCGCCGCTGACCGACGGAGCGGCAGCAACGCTTGTGTGTAGCGAGGACTACGCCAAGGCCCATGGACTCCGGCCGCGCACCCGGATCCGCAGCGCCGCAGTCGCTGGCTGTGCACCGGAGATCATGGGAATCGGGCCGGTACCGGCATCCAGAAAGGCCTTGCAACGCGCCGGTCTCTCGATCGCCGACATCGATCTGGCCGAGGTCAACGAGGCCTTCGCGTCACAATGCCTTGCGGTGTTGCGCGATCTCGATCTCGATCCCGCGAAGGTCAACCTGGACGGCGGGGCAATCGCGCTCGGCCATCCTCTGGGGGCCAGCGGCGCGCGCATCACCGGCAAGGCAGCGAGCCTGCTGGTCCGCGAGGGCAAAACTTTCGCCCTCTCCACCCAATGCATAGGCGGCGGCCAGGGCATTGCCACGGTCCTCGAGGCCATCGGATGAACGAAATCCGCACGGTCGCGGTGTTCGGCGCCGGCGTGATGGGCGCCGGCATCGCCGCGCAGGTCGCCAATGCCGGCGTGCCGGTGCGCCTGTTCGATGTCGCGACGACCGACGGCGGGGATCGGAGTGCAATCGCCGTCAACGCGATCGAGCGCTTGCTCGCCGCCGATCCGGCGCCCCTCATGCACAAGCGCAATGCCGAGCTAATCGAGCCCGCCAACATCGACGACGACATCGACCTGATCGCCGACTGTGACTGGATCGTAGAAGCGGTGGTCGAACGGCTCGACGTCAAACAAGCGCTCTACGAGAAGATCGCACGAGTGCGCAGACCGGGCACGATCGTGTCCTCTAACACCTCGACCATCAGGCTGGCGAATCTGGTCGAGTCCCTGCCAGAGAGCTTCGCTCGCGACTTCTTGATTACGCACTTCTTCAATCCACCGCGCTATCTGCGCCTGCTCGAGGTGGTGCCCGGGCCCCTCACCCGCCCCGACGCGCTCGCAGCCACTGAGCGCTTTGCCGACTTGCGCCTCGGCAAGACACCGGTCCGCTGCAAGGACACGCCGGGTTTCATCGCCAACCGGATCGGCATCTACTGGCTGCAGTGTGCGGTCCTCCAGGCGATGGACGCCGGCATCACGGTCGAAGAGGCCGACGCCGTTCTCGGCCGGCCGGTGGGGGTCCCTAAGACCGGCGTGTTCGGGCTGCTCGACATGGTCGGTATCGATTTAATGCCCCATGTGCTCGGCAGCATGGCGACGTCGCTCGCAAAGGACGATCCCTTCCACACGATTCATCGTGAGCCGGAGCTGATCAAGCGCATGATCGCCGAGGGCTACACCGGGCGAAAGGGCAAGGGCGGATTCTACCGCCTGAAGCCCGACGCACCGGAGAAAGTCAAGGAAGGGCTCGATCTCGCGAGCGGCGATTACCGGACGAGCCGCAAGCCGGCGCTGGCCAGCGTCGCCAAGTCAAAATGCGGCGGTCTTCGTGCACTTCTGGCGCATCCCGACAAGGGTGGTCGCTACGCGTGGTGGGTGCTGTCGCGTACGCTGCGGTATGCGGCCGAGTTGGTCCCGGAGATCGCCGACGACATCGTCGCCGTCGATCAGGCGATGCGCCTCGGCTACAATTGGAAGTACGGGCCCTTCGAGCTGATCGACCGGCTGGGCGCCGATTGGTTCGCACAAAAGCTCCGCAGCGATGGCCAACCCGTGCCGCCGCTGCTCGCCATGGCGGAGGGCCGGCGATTCTACCGGACCGAGGCCGGCCGACTCCAGTATATGACCGTGGACGGCGCCTATCGGAACCTGGCCCGCCCGGACGGCGTCCTGCTGCTGTCCGACATCAAGCGACGCAAGCGACCGGTCGCCCGCAACCGCTCGGCAAGCCTTTGGGACATCGACGATGGCGTTCTCTGCCTCGAGTTCCATAGCAAAATGAACTCTCTCAATCTGCTGACGCTTCGGATGATCGAGAAGGCGATCCGACTGGTGCCGGGCGGCTATCGCGCACTCGTCGTCTACAACGAGGGCAGCAACTTTTCAGTCGGCGCCAACATAGGCCTGCTCCTGATCGCCATGAAACTGCGCGCCTGGTTCCTGGTGCGCGCCCTCGTTCGTCGCGGGCAGAAGGTTTACACGCGGCTTAAGTACGCGCCCTTCCCGGCGGTCGGTGCCTCTTCCGGAATGGCGCTCGGCGGCGGCTGCGAGATTCTGCTGCATTGCGACGCGGTTCAGGCCCACGCCGAAACCTATGCCGGCCTGGTGGAGACCGGTGTGGGAATCGTTCCGGCCTGGGGTGGCTGCAAGGAGCTGCTGCTGCGTCGAATCGCCAGCAAGGCGCCGCCCTTTGGGCCGATGCCGCCAGCGATCAAGACCTTCGAAACGATCGGCATGGCCAGTGTGGCGCGATCGGCCGAGCAGGCCAAGGAGCTCATGTTCCTCCGCTCCGGAGACGACATCACCATGAACCGGGACCGGCTGCTCGCCGACGCCAAGGCGAAGGCGCTTGAGCTCGCAAAGGATTATGCGCCGCCTGAGTCGCCGCGCATATCGCTGCCCGGGAGAACAGCGTTCGCCGCACTGTCGCTTGCCGTCGACGGCTTCCGTCGGACGGGCAAGGCAACGCCCCACGATGTCGTTGTCGGCAAGCAGCTGGCGACGGTCGTGAGCGGGGGCGACACCGACATGACCGAGACGCTGGGCGAGGATGACCTTCTTGCTCTCGAACGCCGTGCATTTCTCGCCCTGGCCCGCCAGCCGGCGAGTGTCGCGCGTGTGGCGCATATGCTGAAGACCGGAAGGCCACTCAGGAACTGAGCGATGACCCAAAGCCTGCTGGTTGTCGCCGTCTTTGCCTTCTTCCTGCTGCTCTACTTCGGGCATGGATACGGGGCCTGGGTCTCGGCGGCGGCTCTCGCGCTATTGGCCTGGGTTGCGGCCGGCGTCGGCTCGCCCTTGGCCTTCGCGGCGGCACTGGCCGTGCTGCTGGCCCTGGCCGCCCTGTTCGGCCTGCGAGCCATCCGCCGGCCCCTGTTATCGGCGCCGTTGATGCGCGTCGCGCGCTCCTTCCTGCCTCGCATGGGGGACACCGAGCGTATCGCGCTCGAGGCTGGCACCGTCTGGTGGGACGGCGAGCTGTTTTCCGGCAATCCAGATTGGCAGAAGCTGCTCGATTTCCGGGTACAGCCCCTCTCCGAGCGCGAGCGCGCCTTCCTCGACGGGCCCGGCGAGAAGCTTTGTCGGATCGTCGACGATTGGCGCATCACGCAAGAGCGCGACCTGCCGAGGGAGGTGTGGGAGTTCCTCAAGCGCGAGCGCTTCTTCGGCATGATCATACCGGAAAAGTACGGCGGCCTCGGGTTCTCCGCCGTTGGCCACTCGGCGGTCGTCGTCAAGGTGGCGAGCCGCAGCATTCCGACCGCCTGCACGCTCATGGTTCCCAATTCGCTGGGCCCGGCGGAACTGCTGCTCCACTACGGGACCGAGGAACAGCGGAACTACTACCTGCCGCGCCTCGCCGCCGGCGAGGAGATTCCCTGCTTCGCGCTGACCGAGCCCCACGCCGGCAGCGACGCGGCTTCGAGCCGCAGCACCGGCATCGTTTGCCGCGGCACTTTCGACGGCAAGGAGGTTATCGGTCTCCGCCTCAATTGGAGCAAACGGTACATCACGCTAGCTCCGGTGGCGACGGTGATCGGCCTGGCATTCCGCCTGTACGATCCCGACGGACTGCTGGGCGGCGCCAAGGATCGCGGCATCACCTGCGCGTTGATCCCGCGCAGCACCCCCGGCATCACGGTCGGCGAGCGCCATGACCCGATGGGTGTACCCTTCCCCAACGGACCGATCTTCGGCACCGACGTCTTCGTTCCACTCGACTTTGTCATTGGCGGGCGAGATGGCGTGGGCGAGGGCTGGCGTATGCTGATGGAGTGCCTGGCGGCCGGCCGCTCGATCTCGCTGCCGGCGCTGGCCGTCGCCGCGGTCGAGTTGGTAGCCCGCTTCACCGGCGCCTACGCCTCGATCCGCGAGCAGTTCAACATGCCGATCGGCCGCTTCGAGGGCATCGAGGAAGCGCTGGCACGCATCGCCGGCCAGGCCTACCTGATGAACGCGACCCGCCTGCTGACCTGCGGCGCCGTCGACGCCGGGGAGAAGCCCGCCGTCCTTTCCGGCGTCGCCAAAGCTTATCTCACCGATGCCATGCGCGCCAGCGTCGCCGACGCCATGGATGTCGTGGCGGGCGCCGGAATCTGTCGTGGTCCACGCAATCTGCTGTCGCGAATTTACGTGGCCGCTCCGATCGCCATCACCGTCGAGGGCGCCAACATTCTGACCCGCTCATTGATCGTCTTCGGCCAAGGTGCGATCCGCTGCCATCCTTTTGTCCGAAACGAGATGCGCGCCATCCAGGAGAGCGACACGGCGCTGTTCGACCGTGTCCTGTTCGAGCATCTCGGATTCGTTTGCCGTAACGCCCTCCGCACCTTTTTGCTGGCGTCGAGCGGAGGACGCTTGGCAAGCGCACCGGGCGGCGCGCCGCTGGCGGGCTATTTCCGTCGCCTCTCGCGAATGAGCGCCGCCTTCGCCCTGGTGACCGATGCGGCACTGGCGACGCTCGGCGGAAGTCTCAAGCGACGCGAGATGATCTCCGGCCGGCTCGCCGATGCGCTGGCCTGGATGTATCTGGCCTCGGCGGCGCTCAAGCGGTTCCACGACGAGGGCCGCCCAGCGAGCGACCTGCCGCTACTGCGTTGGTCCTGCGACCTGGCGCTGTGGAACGTCCAACAGGCCCTGGTCGGCGTCCTCGACAATCTGCCGAACCGCTTGGCAGCTACGAGCCTACGAGCGGTCATCTTCCCCTTTGGAGCGCGCCTGCGGCCACCGCGCGATCAGCTCGGCTCCGCAGTAGCACGCGATCTGCTCGACGGCGGCGAGATGCGGCGGCGGCTCACTCGCGACATCTTCGTCCCTGACGCAACCGACGAGGGCCTCGGCCACCTCGAGGCGGCGCTCGATCTCGTGGTCGCGGCACGAGGAATACAAGGGAAGATCCGCGCCGCCGTGCGCCACGGTCGTCTCGCGGCAGAGCCTGCCAGCACACTGCCGGAGCGAGCCCTCGGTTCGGGCGTGATCGACGGCGACGAAAAGGTCCGAATGGACAAGGCACTTCAGGCACAGGACGCCGTCATCCAGGTCGACGCCTTCGCAGCTGGCGCCTACGCGGGCCTCAAGGGCTAGCTGTCGGCATAGGGCATGACGGCCGTCGCCGCTCCGTAGCCGGGCTGACCCCCTTTAAGTGAGCGCGGCGCGGATCGCGCCCGCCAGATCCGCGGCCCGGTAAGGCTTGGGAACGAAATGCCGCGTCGCGTCCGGAGGCAACTCGGCGAGGAAACCGTCGCCATGGGCCGAAGTGAAGAGTACGCGCAGGCCCGGGCGACGGCGCATCGCCTCTTCCGCTAGCTGCCGGCCATCGAGATCCCCCGGCATCACCCAGTCGGTGAAAAGCAGCACTACGTCCTTGCGCCTGTGCAGTAGCTTCAGGGCTTCGGCGCCATCGCCCGCCTGGACGATCTCGCATCCCAGATCGCGCAAGGCGGCGACCGCAACATCCCGGACCCTCGGTTCGTCCTCGA
Source organism: Kiloniellales bacterium (assembly GCA_050728975.1). Lineage (GTDB taxonomy): Bacteria > Pseudomonadota > Alphaproteobacteria > Kiloniellales > JBOHKJ01 > JBOHKJ01. The sequence continues at coordinate 6,096 of JBOHKJ010000146.1, forward strand.
CAATCAGTACCGTCTTTCCGGCCAGCTCGAGCGCCTCGCCGTCCGCCGTGGGAGCCGCCTCGTCCTGCCCGTCGACCTGCTCGGCCCTCGGCAAGTAAATGCGGACCGTCGTGCCGAGCCCCACCTGACTTTCGATGGTGATGCCGCCATTGGACTGCTTGGCGAAACCATAGATCGTGCTCAATCCCAGGCCGGTGCCTTTTCCCGATGGCTTGGTGGTAAAGAACGGCTCGAACGCGCGCTCGAGAACCTCTGGCGCCATGCCCGACCCGGTGTCCCGCACCGACAGCTCGACATACTCCCCTTGCGCCAAGCCAGCCAGGCTTCCCGCGCGCTCGTCCAGTATCCGGTTCGCGGTGGCAAGCATTACCTGGCCGCCCTGCGACATTGCATCCCGCGCGTTTATGACGAGGTTCAGGACCGCGGACTCGAGCTGGGCGGAGTCGGTCGACACCGTCCAGAGAGCCTCGGCGCAGTCGATCTCAACTGCGATCCGCTCGCCGAGCGTCCGCTCGAGCAGTCCGCGCAGCCTGACGAGCTGTCGATTCAGGTCGACTGGCCGCTGCTGCAACGTCCGATGACGGGCGAACCCCAACAGCCGGCGCGTGAGATCCGCGCAGCTCTGCGCGCCCTGCATCGCTATGGAGATATGCCGCTCCGCATCGGCACCCGGAGCCTGCTTGCGTAGCCGATCGAGGCTGCCGATGATGACGGTCAGCATGTTATTGAAGTCGTGGGCAATACCGCCGGTAAGCTGCCCGACCGCCTTCATTTTCTGCGAGTGGGTCAGTTGCTGCTCCAGAAGGCGTCGTTCGCTCACATCCAGCCAAGTGCCGAACATCTCCTGCGGGGCGCGGCCGCTGCCGCCTGCGAGCACACCGTGGTCCAGATAGTGCCTATAGGAGCCGTCGGCGCACTGCCAGCGATACTCCGCAAGGAAGGTCCCGCTTTGGCCGAGGCGCGCCAACGCCTCCCCCACCTGTTCGCGGTCGTCCCGATGGACGCGCTCGAGCCATAGGGCGGGATTCCGCTCGAAGGCCTCCGCCTCGAAGCCGCAGAGGCGCTCGGTCTGGCCACCGACGAATCGTCGCTCGGCGAACCTGTCACGGGAGCTTGCGACATAGAGCGCGATTGGAAGTGTCTCGATGATCAGCGATCTTTGCGCATTGCTGCGCTCCAGCGCCTGAACGGTCCTCATCTGATCCGTGCGCGCCCGCAGGTTCTCGGCCAACAGACGCCGTTCCATTTCGCCCTTGCTGCGGATTTCCTCTGTCTTGCGGTGCAGCTCGACAAAGGTCGCCACCTTTGAGCGCAGTACCAGAGGCTCGACTGGCTTGAAGACGTAATCCACAGCGCCCGCCGAGTAACCGCGGAACATGTGGGCGTCGTCGCGGTTGACGGCGGAAAGAAAAATGATCGGAACGTTGCGGGACCGCTCACGCCGGCGGATCATCGCCGCTGCCTCGTACCCGTCCAACCCCGGCATCACCACGTCCAGGAGGATAAGCGCGAAGTCGTCCTTCAACAGGCGGCGTAGCGCCTCATCCGAAGAGGTGGCACAAACGATCCGGTCGGCAAGATCCTGAAGGACCGTGGACAAGGCGAGCAGCGTCGCGCGGTCGTCATCGACGATCAAAATGCCGGTTGGCGATTTCTTCGCCGCTCGATGTCGTCGGGAATTCGCAACCGGCTCGTTTTCCCCGACCGCCTCGGAGATCACACTCTTTTGCCGGGCGGTCGCTCGACTCCTCACCGAACCGCCCGGCGATGGCCGAGAAGGCGCCTTACGCTTGCGCATCTTTGCTAGACCGAGATCACTGTCGCAGCCGTACCCGGAGAACCGAGAGCAGTCGCTCGATGTCGACCGGCTTCGAGACGTAGTCGGATGCGCCCGCTTCCAGGCACTTAGCCCGATCACCCTTCATTGCCTTTGCCGTAACTGCGATAACGGGCAGTTGAGACTGGCCGTTTCGTTGGTTGATCTCCCTGATGAGGTCATAGCCGTCCATACCCGGCATCATGATGTCGACGAGCACGGCGTCCATTTGGCTCACCCGCTCCAGGAGCTCGAGCCCCTCACCCCCATTCTCGGCGTGGAACACCTCCATCTGATATTCCTCGAGCACCGAGGTCAGCGAGAAGATGTTGCGGATGTCATCGTCGATGATCGCGATCTTTCGGCCAGCCAGCAAGGGGTCTCTCCGATGCAGATTTTGCACCGCATGCGCCTGACGATCGGACTGCCGCACCCCCCTTCGGTGTAGCGCTCTAGCCGCCTCGTCCACCAGCAGGCCGTCCACATCCGGTCCGCTAATCGCCCTGATTCCCAGCTCCTTGTACCTGGCGCTGTCGAGTTCGGCGAGAGATTCGATCTGGTAGAGGATAACCGGAATGTTCTCTAGCCGCTTCCCGCGCCGCATTGACGCCACGAGCTCGACGGCCTTTTCCGGATTGCGACCCGGCGCCATGACAACACAGTCGAATTGCCGCTCGTCGACGACGGAAGACGCCTTCGCGATGCTCGTAGTCTCGATCTCGATATCCTCGCCGTCAAGCAACGGTATGAGACGTCGTCGGATGCCGCCGGTCTGCGTAACAAGCAGGGTGCGCCTGTGCACTCGCCCAAGAAGCTCGCGGAGTCGTCTGAGGTCAGCCGCGATCTCGCCGCGTGTCGCAGACTTGCCTACGATGCCGAACGCGCCCATGGCAAGCCCTAATGCCCGGTCGCCCTCGGCCGCGACCAGATAGAGAGGGATATGGCAGGTCTCCGGATAGTGCTTCAGGAGGTCGAGCAGAGCCCAGCCATCCATATCGGGCAGACCCACATCCAGCGCGATCGCGTCGACCCTCTGTTGGCCAGCCATGGACAGCACCTCCTCGCCATCTCTTGCGGTCATGCCGTTGAACCCCTCCTCGCGCGCAACCTCGAGGAGGAGATCGGCGAGCTCCGGGTCGGCTCCGGCAATGAGCAGCAGCGGCCCGGCTCGCTTTTCTCTCGGCTCCGCCGCCGGCTTCCAGTCCGACGACACCAGCCGCCTGGCAGTAGCGCTATCGCTGGAAAGCGCGACCGGCGGGCGCCGCCCCGCATGGCCTCCACCGGCGGTGCTGTGGAGGTCAAGCGTCTGCGGAACGAACAGCGTGAATGTGCTTCCCTCGCCCGGAACGCTGCGCAGCCCGATCTCGCCGCCCAGCAGCTTGGCAAGCTCCCGGCTGATCGACAGGCCCAGGCCGGTGCCGCCATAGCGACGGTTGGTCGTCCCATCCGCCTGCTGAAACGCCTCGAAGATCAGTTTCTGATGCTCGGCCGGAATGCCGATACCCGTATCCTCGATCTCAAAGGCAACAACCTGTTCCGCCACGGCGAGGTTAGGCGCCTCGCGACTCCAGCCGCTCGTGGCCCGCCGGATGCGCAACGCCACGCGACCGGTTTCGACGAACTTGAATGCGTTCGATAGCAGATTGTGCACAATCTGCTGCAACCGCTTCTCGTCGGTACGCATGACCTCCGGCAGTCGGGAATCGAGCTCCACGTCAAATCGAAGCTTCTTCTCCTGCGCGATCTGGCTGAAGGTGCGCTCGGTGTGTTCGACGAATCCGGAGAAGGTCATGTCGACCACGTGCAACGTGACCGTTCCAGACTCGATCTTCGACAGGTCGAGGATGTCGTTGATAAGCGACAACAGGTCGGTGCCCGCTCCGTGAATGGTGCGCGCATACTCGATCTGCTTTGTCTCGAGGTTGCCCCCGAAGTTGTCCGACAACAGTCTCGATAGAATGAGAAGGCTGTTGAGCGGCGTGCGCAGCTCGTGGCTCATATTGGCCAGAAACTCGGACTTGTATCTGGAGGTGAGCGCGAGCTGCTCCGCTTTCTCCTCGAGCGCCTGTTTCGCCTCCTCGACCTCCCGGTTGACGGCTTCGACCTGTCGCTTCTCGGCTTGCAACTGCTGTGCGTTCTCCTGAAGCTCCTCGTTCTTGGTCCGCAGCTCGTCCTGTTGCGTCTTCAGCAGCTCTTCCGATTGGCGCAACGAAGCCGCTTGCTGCTCGAGCCGGTCGTTCGTCTTCTTGAGCTCCTCCTGCTGGCTTTGCAGCTCGCCTGTCAGCATCTGCGACTGCTCCAGGAGGCCCTCGGTGCGCATGTTCGCTGCGATCGTATTGAGCACGATGCCGATACTCTCGACGAGCTGCTCGAGGAACGAGACGTGAATGTCGTTGAAGCGGTTGAAGGACGCGAGCTCGATCACCGCCCGCACCTCGCCCTCGAACAGCGCGGGCAGAACGATCAGGTTCAGCGGCGGCGCCTCGCCCAAGCCGGAGCGTATGGGAATGTAATTCCCCGGCACTTCGGCGATCAAGATGCGTTGCTTCTCGAAAGCACATTGACCGACCAATCCCTCGCGCAGGCGCACGCTCGTCGACAGCTGTCGGGGCTCACCGCCGGCGTAGGCCGCGATCAGCTCGAACAGCGGCTCGCCCGCCTCCGTCCGGGCGACATAGAACATGCCCTGGTGCGCGTTGACGAGCGGCGCAAGCTCCGAGAGGATCAGGTTGCAGACGGTGACCAGATCGCGTTCGCCTTGCAGTTTCCGGGTGAAACGCGCCAAGTTCGTCTTCAACCAGTCCTGCTCGGTATTGTACTGCGTCGTCTCGCGCAGATTGGCGATCATCTGGTTGATGTTGTCTTTGAGCGCGGCGACCTCGCCCGAAGCTTCGACCGCGATAGCCCGCGTTAGATCGCCCTTGGTCACTGCGGTGGCGACCTCGGCGATAGCGCGCACCTGGGTCGTCAGGTTCGCCGCCAGCTGGTTCACGTTGTCGGTCAGATCGCGCCATAGTCCGGCGGCGCCCGGGACGCGCGCCTGTCCGCCCAGCTGTCCCTCGATGCCGACCTCGCGCGCCACGTTCGTCACCTGGTCGGCGAAGGTCGCCAGCGTCTCGATCATGCCGTTGATCGTGTCGGCGAGGGCGGCGATCTCGCCTTTCGCGTCCACCGACAGCTTGCGCTTGAGATTGCCGTGGGCGACGGCGGTCATGACTTCGGCGATGCCACGCACTTGGTTGGTCAGGTTCGTCGCCATCGCGTTGACGTTATCGGTCAGGTCCTTCCAGGTCCCGGCGACACCTTCGACACGCGCCTCGCCGCCAAGCTTGCCCTCCGTCCCGACCTCGCGCGCCACACGCGTCACCTCCGAGGACACGAGGCCCAGCCTCTGAACCATGGTGTTGACGGTGCGGGCAATACGCAGGAATTCGCCCTTGAGCGGCCGTCCGTCGGCCTCCGTTTCCATCGTCTGCGACAGGTCGCCTTTCGCCACAGCGCCAATTACGCGCGCAATCTCCGTGGTCGGCTTCACCATGTCCGCGACCAGCTCGTTCATGGAGTCGATACACTCGGCCCAACGACCGGTCGCCCCCCCAAGCGATACACGCTCGCCGATACGGCCGTCGCGGCCAACGCTGCGGCGCATGCGCGCGAGTTCCTTGGCGAGAGACTCGTTGCGCTCCACGATGTCGTTGAAGGTTTCGGCGATTTCCCCTTCGATGGCCGGGAGATCGGCCGGTAGCCGCACCGAGAAGTCGCCGCGACGGTGCGCGCGCAGTGCCGAGAGCAACTGTCGTTGCCGAAATTCGGGGGACTTTGTCTCCAGAATTGCGTCCATGCCTGTTCTGGCCTCCCGGATTGGTTTCTTGTTCTCCCTCTCGGCCTTCGAAGGTGCTACCGGCCGTCGACTAGACCGCGCCAAAGGCCTTGACGAGTGCAGCTTCGAGGTCGTCAGGGAAGTAGGGTTTGACAAGAAAAGCGATCGGCGCCAGGGCGGTCACCCTTGGATCGTGCTCCGCCTCGGCATCGCCAGAGAGGAAGACGATCGCCGTCCCGTGTCGCTCGGCCATTGCCTGCGCCACGGTGATGCCGTCGAGTTCGCCGTCCAAACCGATATCGACCAGCGCCACCCGCGGTCGATGCTCGGCAGCAAGCGCCAGTGCCGCTCCGCCACTCGCGGCGAGCCCGCAGACCTCTACTCCGAGGTCCGACAGAAGATCCTGAAGGTAGATGCCGATTATGGGCTCGTCTTCGATCACAAGGACCTGGTGCTTGGGATCGATCGCGCGACCCAACGCTGGCGTTGTCGTTGCCGGCAGGTCCTTGCCACCACTGGACACTATCAGCTTTCCCCTCGACGGCGGCGAACCGGCCAGCAGCGGGCGATCTCGTCACATAACCAGCGTTGAGGCTGCCCCAACAGCGCACAGTTTGAAATGCATCGGCTTGTCGATCAAGCCGGAAGCTAAGTCCTTGCTGGGTCGACAGGAATTCCACCTATGGGGCTTGGTTGCCCGACAGCCCCATCAGATATAAACAGATTCAATAGCTTGGAGGCGTTGAGAGAGGCTTCGCAGGCGGCCGCCTCCCGGCTGGGGCCTCGTCGCTCGTCGGATCGGCGAAACTGCGGCCCGGCAGGGGAATCAGCATAGCGACCTGCTCGCGGTATCGACGGTAGCGGTCGCCGAAAAGCTCGATGAGATCGCGTTCCTCGAAATAGATGCCGAGCAGGATGTACCCGGTCGTCGCAACTGCGAAGAGCAGATGCCCGGCTGTCATTGTGGGCGCGACCCAGAAGGCGACGAGAAAACCGAGATAGATTGGATGGCGGATGCGCCGATAGAGGAACGGCGTCCTGAAGACCGGGGCCGGCAGCGGGCGCTTCGAAAGACGGGCGAAGACCTGCCGCAGTCCGAACAACTCGAAATGATTGATCAGGAAAGTGCTGAGCAGCACCAACGCCCAGCCAATCCAGAAGGTGGCCTGAAGGACCGCAACCCAGAGCGGTTCCTCGACTGTCCAGATCGGCTCGGGAATTGGCCGCCACTGCCAATAGAGAAGCACCAGGGCCGCGCTGGCAAAGATTACGTAGGTACTGCGCTCGATCGAGGATGGGACGAGGCGCGTCCACCAGCGCTTGAAACCCCGCCTTGCCATGACGCTGTGTTGGACAGCGAAGGCCCCAAGCAGTAGCGTGTTTACCACAAGCGCTTCAAGGAGCGGCACCGCCGCCCCGGAATCGATCGACTTGGGCACCAGCAGATTGCCGACGAAGCCGATCGCATAAAGAAAGGTGACGAGGAAGATCAGGTAAGCGACGACGCCATAGAGAACGGCAAATAGGCCAGCCATTGCAGGATCAATGGGGACGACGATGGAGAGGCATTGGAAGAGGCTGCAGTATCGGTGGCCGCCGGCGACATCTTGATCGTTCCGCATGGCGACGCGCACAGCATCTCGAACGGCGCGCCGACGAAGCTAATCGACGCCACTGTCGCGCTTCCCAAGATGCTGTCGGGCGACCTGAGCGCAACGCGATTCGGCGGCGGTGGCGCGACAACGCAATTCGTCTGCGGCTATTTCGGCTGCGAGCGGGATGCCGGCCGGCTCTTTCTCGCAGGTCTGCCGCCGTTGCTCAAAATCGGCATCCGTGGCGATGCGGCAGGGCACTGGCTGGAAGACTCCATCCGGCACTTGGTTTCCGAGGCCGCCTCCAAGCGCCCGGGCCGTACGGCGCTGCTGTCGAAGATGTCAGAGGCGCTTTTCATCGAGGCTCTGCGCCGCTATCTGAACCAGCTGTCTCCCGAGCAGACCGGCTGGCTCGCGGGCGCCAGGGATGTGATCGTCGGCTGCGCGCTGGCCTCGCTGCACCGGAAACCCGCCCATCCCTGGACCATGGCCGAGCTCTCGGCCGAGGTCGGGGCGTCGCGCACCGTCGTCGCCGAGCGCTTCGCCCGATACCTTGGAGGGTCGCCGATGAGCTATCTGGCGCACTGGCGGCTGCACCTCGCCGCGCGGCTGCTGCAAACGACCGGCGGCACTATCGTCCAGATCGCCGCCGAAGTCGGCTACGAGTCGGAAGCCGCATTCAATCGCGCCTTCAAGCGCGAGTTCGGCCTGCCGCCGGCGCAGTATCGCAAGAAGCTCGCGAACGGCGCACACCCCTCGTCCTCCGCGAGCTCACCGCCGTAAGGCCCAATCACCCGGACGAGGGTTGGTGAGCGAAGCGATGAGGACGCCTCGTTGCAGCCTCCCGGCAAGCTCGACGAAGGATCGTCGGGATGATGCCGCCGGCCCTCAGCAGCTCGACCTCGAAGCTCGTACCGATCTCGGCAGTGCAGTCGATCGTCTCGACAGCCCCGTCCCGGCGGCGGATTGCCGCGGTCAGAGGCGCCCGAGGTTTCAGCTTATATGAATCGGCCTCCACCTCGATCCGATCGCCTGGCACTAGCGCCAGCCGATCGACCGCGACGCCGTCGGGAAATCGTAACGGCAAAATGCCCATGCCGATCAGGTTGGACCTATGAATCCGCTCGAAGCTGCTCGCCAAAACCGCACGAACGCCCAGGAGGCTCAGTCCCTTGGCCGCCCAGTCGCGCGACGACCCGGTACCGAACCGCTCTCCGGCGACAACCACCACGGAGGCTCCCTGGTCGGCATAGCGCCGAGCTGCCTGCCACAGTGGCAGAATGTCGCCACTCAGCGCATGGATCGTCGATCCTGCGGGAGCCGTTGGCGCCAGCAGATTGTGCACCGCGCGGTTGGTAAAGAGGCCGCGCAGCATGACCTCCCAGTTGCCCCGTCTCGCTGCATAGACATTGAAGTCGTCGGAACGCTGGCCGCTTGCAGTGAGATAGGCGGCGGCATCGCCGCCGGTCCCGATCTGCCCGGCAGGCGAGATATGGTCGGTCGTGATGTCGTCGCCGAGAACGAGGATCGGATGCGCGCTGTAGCGGCCTAGTCGCGTCTCCTGGTCCGTTGCGAACGGCGGACGGCGCAGATAGCTCGAATTCGGGTCCCATTCGAAAAGCGCACCGTCGGGGGCAGTCAGGTCGTGCCAAGCAGCATTCGCTTCCGCCTGAGCGAAGGCAGCGCCGAAGTCGCTGCTGTCCAGCGTTTGCTGGGCGAGGCTGTCGATCTCGCTGCTGCTCGGCCAGAGGTCGGCGAGGCGCACGCCCCGTCCGTCCGAACCCGGGGCGAGCGGATCGGTCAGGATGTCTCGATCGACGTCGCCCGCCAGTGCGTAGGCCACGACCAGCGGCGGGGAGGCAAGAAATCCCGCATCGAGCTCCGGATGCACGCGGCCAGGAAAATTGCGATTGCCCGACAGGACAGCGGTTGCGACGGTCCCCTCTGCAATCGCGGCGCTCATCGAGGCCTCCAACGGTCCGGAGTTCCCGATACAGGTGGTACAGCCGTATCCGACAATGTCGAACCCGATTGCCGCAAGGTCTTCCAGCAGTCCGACGCGATCGAGGTAGCGCTTGGCGGCCGGCGACCCGGGTGCCAGCGAGGTCTTCACCCAAGCAGGTGGGCATAGGTTCAGCTGCCGCGCTTTCCGCGCCACGAGGCCAGCAGCGATCAGGAGACGCGGGTCCGATGTATTGGTGCAGCTCGTGATGGCCGCGATGGCGACCGCTCCGTCGGGAATCGATCCGCTTCGGCGTGGCCGAAGGGGCCGAGCGAAGGCCTGTTCGAGCGCGCGCGCAGCGGCGGCGGGGCGGATCCTGTCCTGAGGCCGACGCGGCCCGGCCAGGCTGGTCGAGATCTCGGAAAGGTCGATGGTCAGCCTGTCGCTGTAGCGAGGCTCGCTCTCCGGCCGGAACCACAAGCCCTGCCGCCGCGCCACTTGCCCGACTCGCGCGACCAGTCGCTCATCCCGCCCGGTTGCGCGAAGATAGCTGAGCGTCTGCTCGTCAATCGGGAAGTACCCGGTCGAAGCGCCATACTCCGGCGCCATGTTGGCGACGACCGCACGGTCGCCGGCGGTCAAGGTTGCAACGCCTCGGCCATAGAACTCGACGAACTCCCCCGAGAGGCCGTATTGCCTCAGGCGCTCGGTCACCGCCAGTGCGAGGTCGGTCGAGAGCGTTCCTTCGCGCAGTTGCCCGGTCAGGCGGACCCCGACAACGTCGGGAATCCGGATCGTGACCGGCATACCGAAGAGAACGCTCTCGGCCTCCAGCCCCCCGACACCCCAGGCGAGCACGCCGATGCCGTTCACCATCGGCGTGTGGCTGTCCGTGCCGATCAGAGTGTCCGGAAAGGCGCGGGACATCTCGTCTCGATCATCGAATGTCACCACGGTTGCCAGCTGCTCCAGGTTGATTGTGTGCATGATGCCGGTGCCGGGAGCATGCACTTTGACGCCCTTCAGCGCGGAGGTTGCCCACTTCATCATGCGATAGCGCTCTGCGTTGCGCCCGACCTCTCGCTCCATGTTTCGCTGCATCGCATCGGCAAGGCCGTAATGATCGACGGCCACCGAGTGGTCGATCGAAACGTCTACCGGAAGAACTGCATTCAGAACGGTTGGATCGCCGCCTTTCTCGACAATCGCGTCCCGCATGCCGGCAATATCGACCAGGGCGGGGATGCAGGTCGTGTCGTGCATCAGCACGCGATTGGGCAGAAACGGAATCTCTGCCCCACTGGTGCCCGTGGCCAGCCAGTCTACGAAGGGCTTGGCGGCCGACTCCGCATCACCTGGAGCGGCATGACGCACCACATTCTCGACGAGAATCCTCATCGTCCACGGAAAGCGATCCAATTCCGCGTCGAGAATCCGCGGCAGGTCGATGAAACTTGTCGCTACCCCGCCCGCCTCGATCGTAGCCCACGAGGGCAACGGCGCGCCACTCGACACGATCTTATTCGAGCCGGTCGACATGACGGTCAGATCCAGGTGTCTGTGCGCTTGCTCCACTCATCCGAAAACCCGCCGAAGCTCTTCGACCTGCTCCTCGGTCAGCGTCCGGACCTTGAGCGATTGCAGTAAGACGAACAGCTTAGCGCCTTCTTCCAGCTCCTCTGCGGCATAGATGGTCGACGCGAGATCCTTGCCGGCGATCACGGGGCCGTGATTGGCGAGGAGAACCGCGGCGTAGCGACCGCCCAACGCACGAATGAGCTCGCCCAACCTCGGATTGCCGGGCCGGACATAAGGAAGAAGCTTCACGCGCCCGACCCGCATGACGACGTAGGGCGTCAGCGGCGGGATACAGTCGTCCTCCTCAAGATCCTCGAGGCACGACAACGCCGTTGCATAGGTGGAATGGAGATGGACCACAGCACCGGCTCCCGATCGCGTTTCGTAGAGCGCGCGATGCAGGAACATCTCTTTCGACGGCCGATCGCCCGACAGATGCCGGCCATCCTTATTGACCTTCGAGATACGAGCGGGATCGAGTGCGCCCAGTGAGGAGTCAGTCGGCGTGACGAGAAGGCCGTCATCGACGACGGCACTGACATTCCCGGCTGAGCCGACGGAGAAACCGCGTTCGAACAGAGAGTGTGACAGGCGGACCATATCCTCGCGCAGTCGGGCCTCTTTCATGAACCCTCTCCTTTCATGAACCCTCTCCGAGCTTGTCCACGGCCTTGCGAAAGAAACCCGGCGAACCGAGGTTCCCCGACTTGAGAGCGAGTGCCAACGGTCGGTCGCCATCCGCAAAGAGCGTCGGAACGCCGGGATCGATCTCCGGTCCGATCGTAAGCGCGCCCAACCCGAGCGCCGACAGAACAGCGCCCGAAGTCTCCCCGCCGGCGACCACCAGCCGACGAAGACCGTCGGCCACCAGCATCCGAGCCGTTACCGCGAAGAGATCGTCGAGCGCCGCTGCGACCCGCTCCCGTCCGTACCGACCTTGGAGATTGGCGACTCGCTCCGGATCGGCCGAGGAGTAGACGAGCGGCGCCCTACCTTCGTGCTCGAGAAGGAAGCCTACCAGATCGTACGGCCCGGTCGCTCCTACCAGTACACGCTCGGCGTCGACAGCGAGGACCGGATGGCACTCAGCGTGAATCTCGATCTGGTGTCGCGTCGCACAGGAGCAGCTCCCCGCCAGGATCGCTTCCGCGCCGGAGACGCCGTGATAGCTGCCGGAGTGGCCTGAAGCGAGGCCAGCGGCAATAAAGTTCCTGGGAAGGGCAAGCGCTATTCCCGAGCCGCCGGTGACGAGGCGGGCTTTCGCGCTCGCCTGACCGATCGAAACCAAATCCCCATTGTCGATCGCGTCCACGACGACCAGGGTCTCGCCGTTTCCGGCACAGGCAGCGAGCGCTGCCCGAAGCCGGTCCGGTCCCGATTGCACGACGGCCCTTGGGATGAAGCCGACCGGCTCGCGACATTGACGTCTTAACCACCGCCGAATGTCGGATTCGGTCATGGGATTGAGCGGGTGATGCTCCATGCCCGACTCGCAGAGCAGGCGGTCGTGGACGAAAAGGTGACCCTGATAGAGCGTGCGACCCGCCTCCGGAAAGGCGGGGCAGACTACGACTCCTCCTTCGCCGAGGTTTGCCGCCAGCGCCTCGGCAACCGGGCCGATGTTTCCCTCCGGCGTCGAGTCGAAGGTCGAGCCGTACTTGAAGACGAACTGGCGGCAGCCCTGCTCCTTCAGCCATCCGAGCGCCGCCAGAGACATCGGGACCGCTTCGCATGCCGCCATCGAGCGACTCTTGAGCGCCACGACGCCGGCTTCGACGTACGGCGGTGCAGGCTCGGTCGGCAGACCCAGGAACTGCGCGGTCCGAAGGCCACCCTGGCCGGAAAGCCCCTTAGCAAGCGTGTTCGCTATGTCGCTTGCACCGGTGAAGTCGTCGGCGATGACGCCAAGCAACATGAACCTTGGCCTTACTATCCCGTTCCAAGCAGTCGTCGTAGCTTGGCGACTGCGGCGTCGGGGCTGGTGAGGACCGGAACCGAGACGCGCTTGCGAACCGCCTCCGCCGCCCGAGCGGTCGAGAAGTGAGCGAGCAGGATTGCATCGAAGTCCCCGAGCTCGGCAGCCTTCGCCGCCACCACGCAGTTGTGACTCGCCTCGTCGCCGGCCTCGAGCGCGGTCATGGCCCGCTCTACCGTGAAACTGGTCAATCGCGCGGCGGGGTCGATGCGGCTGGCCTCTTCGGCGAACTCGTCCTCCATTCCGGGGCGAGCTGGCGCGAAGGTGACGATCATCGCATTGTTCCGCCCCTGCCGGATGGCCGCCCCGAACATCGCCTCATTCGGCTTCAGCACTGGAACGTCGAGCAGACTCGCGGCCTCTTCGATCGCTCGCCCGAAGGCCGAACAAGTGAAGAGAATCCCATCCGATCCCAGTTTTCGTGCATAGTGCGCAAGCTCGACGATCCGCTCGGAGAGCGCAGGCGTCAGCGTATCGCTCTTGGCGCGATCGACGGAGAGGCTGTCGTCCAGCAGATTGACGGCCTCCGCCTCCGGCCAGGCGGCCGCGAGTGCGTTGCGTACAGGCTCGACGGCAACGACCGTCGCATGAATCAGCGCGATCCGCGGGCGGGCGCCCATGGATCTATGGGGCCGGGAAGATCCACACGCTCTCGCGCGGAATCTCGCACCACACGGTTCCCGCTGGCAGCCGCTTGGCGCCATGGGCCTTGGCTTTGAAGTCGCCCCGATTGAGGCGGTACTCCCAGCGATCGCCGAGGTAGATGCAGTCCTCGAGGCTCATCTCGATCCAGCCAGAACTTGGATTCGGGTGCACGGCGATCTGCTCGACGCGGATCACGGCAACTCCCTCGGCCCCGCTGAGGCCCTTGCCGTCGAGAACTATACCCTCGAGCGACCAACTTTCCCCGAAGATTCGCGCAGAGCCGTTGCCGTCATTCTCGACGCGCCCGCGCGCAGTGTTGTTCGCGCCCAAGAAGTCGGCCGAGTAGAAGCTGTTCGGCTTGGAATAGATTTCATGCGGCGTCCCCTCCTGCACGATCACGCCGTCGCGCAGGAGCAGGATGTAGTCGGATGCTGCCAGCGCCTCCGCCTGGTCGTGGGTGACGAGGATCGCACAGATCTCCAAATCCAGGATCAGCTTGCGGATCCAATAGCGCGCCTCCTCGCGAAGCTTCGCGTCGAGGTTGGAAAGCGGCTCGTCCAACAGGAGAACGCGCGGCTCGTAGATCAGGGATCGGCAGATCGCGACCCGCTGCTGTTGCCCTCCCGACAGCTGGTCGGGATAGCGCTCCGCCAGATGACCAAGACCGAGGTGATCGAGCGTAGTCTGGACGCGCTTCCCCGCTTCGGCCTTGTCGACGCCGCGCAGCTTCAAGCCGTAGCCCACATTCTCCTTGACGGTCCGATGCGGCCACAGGGCGTAGGACTGAAAGACCAGACCGACGTTCCGATGCTCCGGCGGGACTGCCACCTTCTTCTCGTGGTCGAGCACCACGCGCTCGCCGATCTGTATGAACCCGATCTCCGGTAGCTCGAGGCCGGCGATGCACCGCAGCAGCGTCGTCTTTCCGCTGCCCGAGGCTCCGAGCAGGGCGACGATCGAGCCCCGTTCGGCCGAAAACGAAGCACCCTTGAGAATGTGCATGCCGCCCAGCCATTTTTGGACGTCTCTGGCGATCAGTTCAGTCATGGATTCTGGCTCCCAGGCGCAGAGCGACGGCAAGGCCTGCGGCGGTGAGAAGGACGCTGACGAATGCAAGGGCGGCAATGATGTCCATCGCCCCGGTCTGCAAGAGGGACACCATGAGAGAGCCAATCACTTCTGTCCCGGCGCTCATCAGGTAGACGCCGGTCGAATAGTCCCGCAGGAACACGATCATGATGAGCGCCCAGGCGCCGACCAATCCAGGACGGACGATCGGGATCACGATATCGCGCCAGCTGCGCCCGATACTCGCGCCAGTGGTGCGGGCGGATTCCTCCAGCTCCGGGCTCACCTGCAGGAGCGTACCCTGGAGGAGCCGAAGGCCATAAGACAGGCCGACCACCGTATAGGCTACGAACAGACTTACCAGGGTCGGCCGGAGCGGCGTCAACAGCGGAACGAAAAGAAACACCCAGAAGAAGGCCAGGCCGACCACCAGGCCGGGCAGCGCGCGCGGTAGCAGGACGATGTAGTCGAGGATCGTGTTCGAGACGCCGACATTGCGGTGTCCGGCAAGCCCGATCATGAGATAGATGCCGACCGCAAGCGCCCCACCTACAACCGACAACACGATCGTATTGATGATGCCGCGATAGAGACTGGGCACATCGAAGAGGCGGGCAAAGTGCGCGATCGTGAGGTGATCAAGCAGGTTGATGCCTAGGCCCCAGGCATCGACGAAAGCGCGGACCACTATGCCGCCGATCGGCAGGACCACCGATACGAACAGCCACAAGCCGATTGCGGAGAGCGCGATGACTTGACCGCTTGTGCCGAGCTTGAGCGTGGTCGAGCGTGCGCCCTTTCCGCCGAGTGTCGCGAAGCGGCGGCTATGGCGCAAAATTCGCCGCTGGAAATAGACCAGCGGCAGAGTCAGGAGAATGAGCATCATGGCGACCGCCGCCATGAGCTGATAGGTCGGCACCCCGAACAGGGTCGTCAGCTTATAGATGTAAGTGGTCAATACCACGATGCCGTTCGGATCGCCGAGCACGAGCGGAATTCCGAACATCTCGAAACCCAATAGAAGATTGAGCGCCGAGGCGAAGACCAGCGACGGCAGCACCATGGGGATAGTGACGTCGACGGACACCCGCCAGAGTCCGGCACCCGCGGACCTTGCGGCCTCTTCGAGCTCGGACGGCAGGCTCCGCATCGCCGAGGCGACATAGAGATAGACGTGGGGAACATGGCTCAGGCCGGCGACCAGGATGATCCCAGGAAGGCTGTAGAGATTCCAAGGGACAAATCCCAGGGTCTGCCGAACGAAAATCGACAGGAATCCGGAGGGTCCGACCGAGACTGTGTAGCCGAAGGCGAGAACGATCGACGAGATGAACATCGGCACGAGGACCAGTATCTCCAGCCATCGTCTCGCCTTGATGTCCGTCCGGGTGATGAGAAAGGCTACGGCGCCTCCGAGCGGCACCGCGACCAGAACCATGCCGACGGCGATGGCTGCCGTCCGCCACAACGCTTCATAGAAAGAGGGATCGGTCAGGACGAACGCGTAGGCGCTCAGGCTCAGGCGAACGTCCTGGGCGAAGAATGGCCCGTCGAGAAAGCTCTGATAGATGATCAGGCCGACCGGCGCCATGACAGCGATTGTCAAAGCCGAGATCACGCCGAACCTGAAAAGCGCCGCGTTGCCCTGGGCAGGCATCTAGGCCGTCTCCTCGCGCATTCCTGCTATTGCGGTGGGCCGGAGCCGTCCCTGCTAT
>JBOHKJ010000147.1:0-2425 GCA_050728975.1 Kiloniellales bacterium
TGCGTGCCCCCAACATCGCAGCGGAATATACTACCGGCGATGCCGGCGGTGGAAGAGCCTAGCGTGCTGGACAGGCCAGGGGCCTAGCCCGGCCTAAGCCCTCGGGGCCAACCCCAGGGTCAAGCCGAGACGAAGGAAAAGAGACAGTCGTCAATGGTGCTGGGAAAGCTGTTTCGCAAGGACCCGACCGCGGCGGCGGCGGCTGCGCTCTATGGTCGCATCGTCGAGCAGGCCCGGCAGCCGGCGTTCTACCGGTCGGCCGACGTGCCCGACAGCCTGGACGGCCGGTTCGAGCTGATCGCGCTTCATGCCTTCCTGGTGCTCCATCGCCTGAAGCGGGAAGGCGAGGCCGGGACGGGGCTGGCGCAGTCGCTATTCGACACCATGTTTGCCGACATGGATGCCTCGCTGCGCGAGCTGGGTGCCGGGGATCTCGGCGTTCCGCATCGCATCAAGCGGATGGTGAGCGGCTTCCAGGGCCGGGTTGCCGCCTACGATGCCGGGCTTGCCGGGCCGGACAGCGAGCTGATCGAGGCGCTGCGCCGCAATCTCTACGGCACCGTGGCGCCGAGCCCCGCCGCGGCGGCGGCGCTGGCGGCGTATCTGCGGACCGCCTGCGCAGCGCTTGCCGGCCAGTCGGGGCCCGCGCTTCTCGCCGGCGAGCTCGGGTTTCCGCCGCCCCAGCTCGGCGGCGACATCACGGCAACGAGTCCAGGTTAACGGGGTTGGGGGAGTATGAGGGCGGCAAGGAGCTCTGGGTTCCAGCCGGCAGCCTTTCGGGCGGACTTGATGGAGCGTTTGCCGCGCCCGGCGCGCACCAGATTGAAGGCGAGGCGGCGGACGAGAGCCATGTTGCGGGCGCCGTGCCCGCGGCGCAGGCGGGACTGGTCTTCCTTGAAGATCACGTCGAGAACCCAATGCAGGCTCTCGATCCCCCAGTGGCCGCGGATGGCTTCGGCGGCGCGTTCGGGGGTGAGCCGGGCCGACGAGATGAAGTAGCGGGTCTCCTGGGTGACCTTGCCGCGCCATTCGGTGCGCGTGGTGGTCTTGATCAGGCTCTTCACGGCGGGGAAGCGCGGCTCGTCGGGGTAGCGCCGGTCGCCGATCAGCCAGTCGACCTGGTGGCTGATGCAATAGCGCCGGGTCTCGATGCGGCCATGATCCTTGTCGACGCGCTCCAGGCTCTCGAGGCCGGTCGTCGCGGGATCGTCGAAATAGCGGGCGACCTCGCCGTGCAGGGTCGGCTGGTTCTGCTTCAGCGCCAGCACATAGTCGCCGCCGCCCTGGGTGATTGCCTGGGCGACCGTCGGATTGGTGGCAATGGCGTCGATGGTGACCAGCGCCCCCTTCAACGTCAGGCGGCCGAGAATGGTCAGGATCGCCGCGCACTCGTTCTCCTTGGCGTCGACCGCCTCCTGGCCGAGCACGAGGCGCTGGGTCGACGCCCAGGCGGAGACCAGATGGAGCGGCTTGCGCCCGGCCGCCGCATCGCCGCTGCGGCGCAGCGTCTTGCCGTCCAGCGCGATCAGGGTCGGCGCGTCCGGGCGCAGGGCGGCGGCCCAGGCGGTGAAGCACGCCTCGAACAGCGCCGGGTCGATGCGGTTCAGGACGACGCGCAGCCAGTCCTCCTGCGGGGTGCCGAAGAAATACTCGGAATACCGCCGCAGGAAGTCCAGATGGTGATCGCCCCAATCGGCGATCTCGTCATAGTCGTCGCACCCGGCAATGGTGGCGCAGGTCACCAGGAACAGCACCTCGCGCAGGGGGTACTTGACCTTGGCCGCCTCGCGCGGATCGCCGACCGCGCCGAAATGATCCAGCAGCAGGCGCAAGCGGTTCTTGACGAAGACATCTGACATGGCGTCCGGCTCCCAACGTGAAACCCGACACGCCATGAATCATGCATCGCCCCACCCCGCTACCCCAAACTGCGCAACCCCGTTAACCTGACCCCGTTGCCGTGGCCTTTAGGCTCCAGTTTTGACTCGGGCGGGTGGAGGTGCTACTCCCAGGCGCAGCATTGGTACCGGTACCTTTTCACATGGAAACCGCATCTGACGCTGACGGCCGACCACCACATCCATCAGCAAAACGGGGAGGAGGTTCATGCACACGCAGAATTTCGCCCGCATCCTGGCGCCGGCGGCCCTCGTCGCCGGCCTGCTCGCCGGTCCCGAGGTGATGGCGGGCAGCATCGAGAAGACGACCTTCGGCAGCCTGCCCGACGGCACCGCCGTCGAGCTCTACACGTTGAAGAACG
Organism: Kiloniellales bacterium; assembly: GCA_050728975.1. Classification (GTDB taxonomy): domain Bacteria; phylum Pseudomonadota; class Alphaproteobacteria; order Kiloniellales; family JBOHKJ01; genus JBOHKJ01. Next base: position 2,261 of record JBOHKJ010000147.1, read on the forward strand.
ACGGCGACATGAGCGTCGCGATCCTGACCTATGGCGGCATCGTCCACGCCATCAACGTGCCCGACCGGACCGGCGCCACAGGCAACGTGGCGCTCGGATTCAGCAAGCTCGACGGCTACGTGGACGAGAACCCCTATTTCGGCACCATCACCGGGCGCTACGCCA
>JBOHKJ010000148.1:0-1683 GCA_050728975.1 Kiloniellales bacterium
GCACAGGAGCTCCGGCATGAAACGCATCCACATCGGCCTGACGGTCGAGAGCCTTCAGGAATCCATCGCCTTCTACAGCGCGCTCTTCGGCGCCGCCCCGACGGTGCGGCGATCCGACTACGCCAAGTGGCAGGTCGAGGATCCGCGGGTCAATCTCTCCATCACCCGGCGCGGCGGCAAGCCGGGCCCGGACCACTTCGGCATCCAGGTGGAGAGCGAGGCGGAGCTGGGCGCGCTGCTCGGCAGCCTGCGCGACAACGGCCTGGCACCGGAGGCGCCCAAGGACGCCACCTGTTGCTACCATGTCCAGCAGAAGGCCTGGCTCACCGATCCCCAGGGGCTGCCCTGGGAGACTTTCTTCACCGAGCGCGAGGTCGGCGAGTTCGGCGCCGACACGCTGATCGCAGCCGGCGCCTCGGCGGCGGGCTGTTGCGGCGACGGCGGCTGCGGCGAAGCTGCGGCCTCGAACAAGAAAGAGCCGGCGGAGGCATCCTGTTGCTGACGACGCTCGCCAGCCCGGGCAAAGCGGCCGACGCAAAGCTCGACCGCGCCGCCCGCTGCCTGGAAAAGCTCGGCAATCCGACCCGGCTCGAGATCTTCCGTATCCTGGTGCGGGCGGGCCCAAGCGGCCTTGCGGTCGGCGAGATCCAGTCACGGCTGGAGATTCCGGCGTCCACCCTCTCGCACCATCTGGCGCAGCTGACGCAGGTGGGACTGGTGCGGCAGGAGCGCGAGGGAAGGGTGCTGCGCTGCCGCCCCGACTTCACGGTGATGGACCGGCTGCTCGGCTTCCTCACCGCGAACTGCTGCGAGGATGCAGGCGGCTGCGGCGGCGAGCGCTGCTGAGCCGACGTTATGGATCGCAAGAAGGCGCTGGCGCAGTCCTGGGACGTCAACGCGGCGAACTGGGCGCGCGCGGTGCGCGAAGGCCGGATTGCCAGCCGCACCGCGGTGACCGACGGCGCGATTCTGGAGGCGATCCATGCGCGCCGGCCGAAACGCCTGCTCGATCTCGGCTGCGGCGAGGGCTGGCTGCTGCGTCGCCTCCGCGAAAGGCATGAGTGCGAGGCGCTTGGCCTCGACGGCTCCGCCGCGCTGATCGACGCGGCGCGCAACGCCGACCCGCAGGGACGCTATGAGGTCGCGAGCTACGACGATCTCGTCGCCGGCAGGCTTTCCCTCGGCGCGCCCTTCGACGCAATCGCGCTCAACTTCGCCCTGTTCGACGAAGAGGTGACGCCGTTGCTGTCGGCATTGAAGCGCCATCTCGCGCCGGGCGGCGTGGTGGTTATCCAGACGCTGCATCCCGACGCGCTGGCGCCGGACCAGGGAAGCGGCGAGGGCTGGCGCGAGGAAAGCTTCGCCACTTTCGAGGGAGAGGCCTGGCAGCCGATGCCCTGGTTCTTTCGCTCGCGCGAGTCCTGGGAGCAGGCGATCGCCACGGCCGGACTCGCGGTTCGCGAGCTCCGCGAGCCCGCGGCGCCCGACGGGACGCGGCTCTCGCTGCTGACGATCTGCGAGGCGGAAGAGCGCTGACCCCGGCGCTATCCGATTGGCCCGAATCGCCCACCTCATCCACTCGCTTCGCTCGTCTCCTCTCCTCCCTGAAGGGAGGAGAGGTGAATTTTTTTTGCAGCAGCTGCTCGTCGTCGCTTTCTCCGTCGCGTCCGAATGGGGAAGGAC
>JBOHKJ010000149.1:0-19288 GCA_050728975.1 Kiloniellales bacterium
CGGGAGGGTCAATCGTCCGGACCTGGAGGATTCTCGCTTGTAGTTGAGCGACTTGGCACATGGGGTTGGCAGCCGCTGGGGTCGGGTTTATGCCGTAGAGGGCAGCTCCCGGGCGACCGAGATCGAAGAGATAGTCGGGGCCGCGGAACAGGCCCGATGAGTTGGCAAAGGAAGCCGGCGCCCGGGGCAGGTGCGCGCGCGCCGCCTGGAACCGGGCGAGCTGGATGGCATTCAGCGGGTGCTCGGCTTCTTCGGCGCAGGCGAGGTGGCTCATCAACAGCACCACCTCGATGCCGGAGAGGAGCTCGGGCTCGTTGGCGAGACGGGCAACCTCGGCGGGCTCGAGGCCGAGGCGGTTCATGCCGGTGTCGACGTGCAGCGCTGCCGGCAGCGGCTTGCCTTGTCGGGCGGCGAAAGCGCGCCAGCGCTCGATGTCGCCGAGCGAGTTCAGCACCGGCATCAGCTCGTGTTGTAGGAAGGCCGGCTCGCTGCCGGGCAGTGGGCCGAGGAGGACGAAGACCCGTGCCGCACGGCCGCAGGCCGCCAGCGCAGCGCGCACCGCGATCCCTTCGGCGAGCTGGACCACAAAGAAGGTCTCGGCGCCGGCTTCGGCAAGCGCCGGCACGCAAGCCGCGGCGCCGAGCCCGTAGGCGTCGGCCTTGACCACGGCGGCGAGCGGCACGCCCGCAGCCTGCTTGCAAAGCAGCCGGTAATTGTCCTTCAGCGCGGCCAAATCGACGGTCAGAAGCGCGCCGGCGCTGGTCTCATCGATTGTCATGCCTGCTCGTACTGCAAAAAGTGGGCTCCTTCCGGCACAGAATAATATCGGCAGCGATCTCGGGCGTGCACATAAGGAGCTCAGGCGTGCGGTCGGCCGCCCGCAGACAACCTTTCCCTCCTCCCGTCTCCTCGAGGAGGCTAGGCGCCGGCATTGGTCTTCGATCGGTAGCGTCGCGCTCGGCTCGGGGCGATAGCCTACTAGGGCAATTGCCCGTTTGTCAACTAAAAATCGGTACGGTTACCGATCGGAACCACCAGCGCGCGGCCGCTGTCGGGCGGGTGGCCACCACCCCACGGTCAGCCGCGGAGATCGGGCAGGCGGTCGTCGTCGACGTGATTGCTAAAGCGAGTGTAAGCGCCATCGAAGTGCAGGAGCACTGTGCCTATCGGGCCATGGCGCTGCTTGGCGATGATGACTTCGGCGAGATTGCGGACCTTCTCCAGGTTGCTCTCATAGCGGCTAAGGCGCTTACTAAATGCGTCGTCCTCCTCGTCGGCGCGGCGGCTCGGCTTCTCCCGAGCTTTATAGTACTCCTCGCGATAGAGAAAGATGACTTGGTCGGCGTCCTGCTCGATCGAACCCGATTCCCGCAGGTCGGAAAGCTGCGGGCGCTTGTCGTCGCGTTGCTCGGTCTGGCGCGAAAGCTGGGAGAGCGCGATCACCGGCACGTTCAGTTCCTTGGCGATCGCCTTTAGGCCTCTGGTGATCTCCGAGACCTCCTGCACCCGGTTCTCGCTGCGGCGTCCCGGCGCCGGCTGCATCAGCTGCAGATAGTCGACCACGATCAGGCTGAGGCCGTGTTGACGCTTGAGGCGGCGGGCACGGGTCCGGAGCGCGGCAATCGAAAGCGCAGGGGTGTCGTCGATGAACAAAGGTCGGCGCTCCAAGCCACGGGCGACTGTCAACACCGTCTCGAACTGGTCCCTGACTTCGCCGCGACGCAACGCATCCGCCCTTACATTTGCCTCACTGGCTATGATTCGAGTAGCCAATTGCTCAGCCGACATTTCAAGGGAGAAGAAAGCTACGATCTGATCCTGTTCGATATACGTTCCATCAGGCCCTCGTTCTTGGCGTCTGGTAGCGACCACACTGTAAGCGATGTTGGTGGCGAAGGCGGTCTTGCCCATTGAGGGGCGGCCGGCAACGATAATCAGATCTGACGGATGAAGCCCGCCAAGCAGCTCATCAACCTTATCGAAGCCAGTACTTAGTCCGGTAATTCCGCCGTCTCGCCGGTGCGCGGCCTCAGCAATTTGTATGGCCGTCTTGGTAGCTGTTTCAAAAGACTGGAATCCGCTTTCGGTATCGCCCGTTTCCGCAAGGTTGTAGAGGTCTTGCTCAGCAGCCTCGATTTGTTGATCGGCATTGAGGTCGAAATCGTGTTCAAATGCGCGATTGACGACCTCTGCACCCAAGTCGATCAACTGCCGCCTAAGGTACAGATCGAGAATCGTTCGACCGTAGTCGGCGACGTTGATTATAGTTACGTAACTTGATTGCAGGCGAGCCAAGTATTGTGGCCCCCCGATCTCGCCGAGTGACCCTTCGTGCTCGAAGAGATTCTTCAGTGTAACGGCGTTCGCAACCTGCCCACGCTCGATGAGGCGAGTGCAGGCTTCAAAAATCCGGCTATGCAGACTATCTGCGAAATGCTCCGCGTGTAGAAAATCCGAAACCCGATCATAGCTGAGATTGTTGGCAAGGATGGCGCCAAGCAAAGCTTGTTCTGCTTCAAGATTTACTGGCACCTCGCGCACAATCGACCCGCGCTCGCCATTGCCGTCGTGCGCGGAGCCCCCTATCCGCTTGATCCCCCGATCCATCTCGCGACCCTAAACAGAACCTGTGGCCGGGGACAGCACTAAGATAGAGGATAGCGGGGATAAAGGAGAAGGCCGATGCCGGCGCGCGCGGAGCCTACTGCGCGGCGCTTTGGCGGACGTCGCGGGCTTGGCGTTCGCGCTTGGAGTCGGTGATGTAGTCGCGGGTCAGCGGCACGGCGTCCTGGCGATGGCTGATCTGCAGCTGGAAGACCACTTGATCCATGTAGCGAAAAGCCACCTCGCACCCGGCGAGATAGAATTCCCACATGCGACAGAAGCGCTCGTCGTAGAGCTCGGCTGCCTTGCTCCAGTTGCGCAGGAAGCGCCTGCGCCAGTGGCGAAGCGTCTTGGCATAGTGCAGGCGCAAGACCTCGACGTCGGTGACGATCAATCCGGTCTTCTCGACCGCGCGCATCACCTCGGACAGGGCCGGCGTGTAGCCGCCGGGGAAGATGTACTTTCTGAGCCAGGGGTTGGTGGTGCCGGGCGGTGACGCGCGTCCGATCGTGTGGAGCAGCATCACGCCGTCGTCGGCAAGGAGCGACCGCGCCTTCTGGAAGAAGGTGCGATAGTGGGCGGCGCCGACGTGCTCGAACATCCCAACCGAGACGATGCGGTCGAAGCGGCCCGAGAGTTGGCGATAGTCGCGCAGGTGAAATCGCACACGGTCGTCCAGACCGGCAGCCTGAGCCCGCTCGCAGCTGAGCTTGTGCTGCTCCTCCGAAAGGGTTACGCCGTCGACCTCGGCGCCGCATTCGCGCGCCAGATAGAGACCCAGCCCGCCCCAGCCCGAGCCGATGTCCAGGACCTTGAGTCCCGGCCGATCGAACAGCAGCTTGGCCGCCAGATGACGCTTCTTCTGGTCCTGGGCGGTCTCCAAATCGTCCTTTGGGGTCTCGAAGTAGGCGCAGGAATACTGCCGGTCGCGGTCGAGGAAGAGATCGTAGAGGCGGCCCGAAAGATCGTAATGGTGGGCGACGTTGCGCCGGGCGCGGGTGATCGGATTGAAGGTGTGGAGGTAACGCAGGACACGCCCCAGCCGCTCCGCCCCGACGAATAGAGGGTGGCTTTCCAGGTGGCCGTAGTTGATGGCCACCAGCTCGAGGAAGTCGTAAAGCGTGCCCTCTTCGACCGTCAGCCGCCCGTCCATGTAGGCTTCGCCGACGGCGAGCTTCGGCTTGATCAGGATCTGCCAGTCCAGGCGCCGGTCGTGCAGGCGGATGGCTACCCTGGGGTTACCGCCATCGCCGAAAGCCCGAGCCTGCCCGGCGACGTCGGTGACCTTGAGGGTGCCGCGACGGATGGTGTGAGCGAACAACAGCCCGCTGAACATGCGCCTCGAGCCCAATCCCTTCGGGGTACGACGTCCGGACGCTTCGTCCCCAGAAAGCGCCGGCGGGCGGCCCCTGTTTATTGGTGAAAGGCTAGCCAAGGGGGGCGAGCCTGTCCAGGGTCCGGGAAACCCACTAGCCGGTCGCAAAAAGGCGGCCCCGAGCGCCTCGGGACCGCCTTTCTATATGGTTTCGCTTCCAGGAGTGGCCAAGCGCAGCCGCTTAAGTTTTTTCCGTGTCCGACTCCTCGCCGTCGGCCCCCGCGCCTTCCTCGCCTTCGGCCTCGACCAGAGCGGCCTCGCGCTCGGCCTCGGCCGCCGCCTCGGCGCGCTCTTCGGCCAGGCGCCGCTCTTCCTCGGTGGCGGCGACGCCGGTTTTGGCTTGCTGCTCGGCTGCCTCGGCTGAGCGGGCCACGTTGGCAGTCACCGCGACCGTGACCTCGGGGTGCAGTTGCACGCGTATCTCATGGAGGCCGAGGATCTTGATCGGCCGATCGAGGCGGATCTGGTCGCGGTTCACTGTAAAGCCGGCCTCGGTGATGGCTTCCGCCAAGTCGCGGGCCGAGGCCGAGCCGTATAGCTGCCCGCCTTCGCCGGCCTGGCGAACCAGCACCACAGAGATGCCGTTCAACTTGGCGCCGACCTGTTCGGCCTCGTCGCGGCGCTGGAGGTTCTCGGCCTCGAGATGGGAGCGCTGCTGCTCGAATCGCGCCATGTTCTCCTTGGTGGCGCGTAAGGCCTTCTTGCGCGGCAAGAGGAAGTTGCGCGCGTAGCCCGGGCGCACCTTCACGACATCGCCCATCTGGCCGAGGCGCTCGATGCGCTGAAGCAGGATGACGTCCATTGCCGTCGCCTCCCGTTACTCGACGATGTAGGGCAGCAGCGCCAGGAAGCGGGCGCGCTTGATGGCCTGTGCCAGCTCGCGCTGCTTCTTGGTCGAGACCGCAGTGATGCGGCTCGGAACGATCTTGCCGCGCTCCGAAACGAAGCGCTGCAGGAGGCGCACGTCCTTGTAGTCGATCTTCGGCGCATCCGCGCCGGAGAAGGGGCAGGACTTGCGGCGCCGGAAGAAGGGGCGGCGCTGGCCGGCGGACTTGCTAACGACTTGTACGCTCATGACTGGCTCTCCCCTGCGCTATCGCCATCGCCGCCACTACGCGGTCCGCGATCTCGGTCGCGGTCCCGTCCGCCACCTCCGCCACGCGGGCCACGATCGCGGTCGCCGAAGCCGCCGCGATCGCCGAAGCCGCCGCGCCGCCCGCGTCCACCGCGATCGTCGCGCGAATGGCGGCTCTGCATCACCGCCGAGGGGCCTTCCTCCAGCGCTTCGACCGCAACGGTCAGAAAGCGGATGATGTCCTCGTTGAGGCGCATCTGCCGCTCCATCTCGATCACGGCCGGCGAGGGCGCGTCGATATTGAGGAGGACGTAGTGCCCCTTGCGGTTCTTCTTGATGCGATAGGCGAGATTGCGCAGGCCCCAATATTCGCGCTTGGCAACCTTGCCGCCCTGTTCGGCGAGAACCCCGGTGAAGTGGTCGGCGAGGCCGTCGACCTGCGTCGTAGAGATATCCTGGCGTGCGATGAGCACGCACTCGTAAAGCGCCATGACTATCATACCCCTTATGGATGTTGGCGGACCGGCGCTGGAGCCCCGCTGTGGCCCGTCAGCCGCCCGGTCCTAGCCGGCCCCGCAGGCGAACGGGAATTCCGGCAAGGAGCGCGATCCGCACCCCGGATTTCGAGGGTCCAGCCCTCGGCCCGGCGCGCAAGACGGCGGACTATACACGAACGCCCGGTCGAGACAACCGTGGCGAGAGCCGCGTCCCGGAGCCGCTCAGGCCGAGCCCGGCGGTCCCCGGGGAGAGCTTGACAGGGAGTCGAGAGGCGCTACAAGGGCCGGCGGCGCCGCCGGGGCGAGACCAGGCCGGGCCGCGAGGGCAGGCCGATGGCGCGGGCATTCATCTTTCCGGGGCAGGGGTCGCAGGCGGTCGGCATGGGCCGCGAGCTGGCAGAGGCCTTTCCGGTCGCCCGGGAGCTCTTCGAAGAGATCGACGAGGCGCTCAAGCAGCGCCTTTCGCGCCTGATGTTCGAGGGTCCCGAGAGCGATCTCCTGCTCACCGAAAACGCCCAGCCCGCCATACTGGCCGTCAGCTTGGCCGCGGTGCGGGTGCTGGAGAAGGAAGCCGGGGTCGCGCTGGCCGACAAGGGGGCCTATGTGGCGGGCCATTCGCTCGGCGAGTACTCTGCGCTGGCGGCGGCCGGTGCGCTGGCTGTGACCGACGCGGTCCGACTTGTGAAGCGGCGCGGGCAGGCGATGCAGCAGGCGGTGGCGCCGGGGGTCGGCGCCATGGCCGCGTTGCTGGGGCTCGACCTTCCGGCCGCCCGTGCGGTCGCCGAGGCGGCGGCCGAGGGCGAGATTTGCCAACCGGCCAACGACAACGCGCCCGGTCAGGTGGTCGTCAGCGGCCACACGGCAGCGGTCGAACGGGCGGTCAAGATCGCCGGCGAGCGCGGCGCCAAGCGGGCGATCGTGCTACAGGTCTCAGCGCCCTTTCACTGCGCCCTGATGGCACCGGCAGCAGATGTCATGGCCGAGGCCCTGGAAGCGGTGTCGCTGGAGCCGCCGCGGCCGACCTTGATCCCCAACGTCAGTGCCGAGCCGGAAAGCGATCCCGATGCGATCCGCCGGCTCTTGGTCGAACAGGTGACCGGTCTGGTACGCTGGCGCGAGAGCGTGTTGAAGATGAGGGACCTGGGCGTAGGCACTGCGATCGAGCTCGGTGCAGGAAAGATCCTGAGTGGCTTGGTGCGGCGCATCGATCGCGAGATCGCCGCGGTTTCCGCCGGGACCCCGGCTGAGATCGAAGCCCTGGTGAAATCTCTCTAGAGCAAGATCGGTACGGATTGAATCAATCCGATCCGTGAATCTCGCTCTGATTCGACAGGACGGAACGGCGGAGCGGAGTGGCAGTCCCATGTTCGACCTAACCGGCAAGAAGGCTCTGGTAACAGGCGCGAGCGGCGGTATCGGCGGGGCGATCGCGCGCGCGTTGCACGCGCGCGGCGCTTCCGTCGGCCTTTCGGGAACGCGGGCCGAGGCGCTCGAATCGCTGGCCCGCGAACTCGGTGAACGCAGCCGGGTCTTGCCCTGCAATCTCGGCGATCCGGCGGCAAGCGATGCGCTGGCCGGTCAGGCCGAAGCCGCACTGGGCGGCCTCGACATCCTGGTCAACAACGCTGGCCTGACGCGCGACAATCTGCTGGTGCGGATGAAGGACGAGGAATGGGACCAGGTCCTGGCGGTGAACCTGACTGCCGGCTTCCGTATCGCGCGCGCGGCCTTGCGCGGCATGATGAAGCGCCGCTGGGGCCGCATCGTCGGCATCACGTCGGTGGTCGGCGTCACCGGCAACCCGGGTCAGGCGAATTACGCCGCCTCCAAGGCCGGCATGATCGGCTTCAGCAAGGCCTTGGCGCGCGAAGTCGCGGCCCGCGGGATCACGGTCAATTGCGTCGCCCCGGGGTTCATCGAATCCGCGATGACCGACGCACTCAGCGAGGAGCAGTGCCAGCGCATCCTGTCGAGCATCCCGGCCGGACGGTTGGGGCAGGGTGCGGAGATCGCCGCTGCGGCGCTGTTCCTGGCGAGCGAGGAGGCCGGCTACGTGACCGGCCAGACCTTGCATGTAAATGGTGGAATGGCCATGATATAGGCCCTTTCCAGGCGGGCCCGAGGCGGCCTATGGGGCGGGCGTTGGCAGGGCGCGCAAGCTGTGATAAGAGGCCGCGCCGTCCGATCCGGTCAGCGAGAGGCCGCCTGTTCTCCGACGACCGGTATCGTCTTCTGCCGCAATGGATCGACTGGGTAGCGGCTATCCAAACGATGAAGGCCGAACTACTGGGCCATAGACTGGGGACAAACGAAGAATGAGCAACGATATCGCCGATCGTGTAAAGAAGATCGTCGTCGAGCATCTCGGCGTCGACGAAGCCAAGGTGACCGAAGGCGCCAGTTTCATCGACGACCTCGGAGCCGACAGTCTGGACACTGTCGAGCTGGTCATGGCCTTCGAAGAGGAATTCGGCTGTGAGATTCCGGACGACGCCGCGGAAAAAATCGTGACCGTCAAGGACGCGGTCAACTTCATCCAGGAGCACGCCTGATCGGCGTGCCTCGGACGGCCCGGGGACGCCCAGCGGGCGTCCCGCTGCTTTTCGTGGGTCCGTCATTCCTACGGTGGAGGCTATGAGACGCGTCGTCGTTACCGGCCTGGGCCTGGTCTCGCCGCTCGGTAGCGGCGTGCCCCATGTCTGGAAGAGGCTGCTCAACGCCGAATCCGGAATCGGCTCGATCCAGGGTTTCGACGTCTCCGACCTACCCTCCAAGATTGCCGGCCAGGTGCCGATCGGCGAGAGCGCCGACGGCAAGTTCAACCCCGAAGACTCGGTCGACGCCAAGGAGCGTCGCCGAATCGATCCCTTCATCGTCTACGCCATGGGCGCGGCGAAGGAGGCGGTGGAGGACGCTGGCTGGACGCCGAGCGACGAGCAGAGCCTCGAACGCACCGGCGTCATGATCGGCTCTGGCATCGGCGGCCTGCAGACCATCAACGACGGCGCGATCACGGTCCACGAGCGTGGACCGCGCAAGCTCTCGCCCTTTTTCATTCCGGCGGCGCTGATCAATCTCGCCTCGGGCCAGGTGTCGATCCGCTACGGCTTCAAGGGGCCCAATCATTCGGTGGTGACGGCCTGCTCGACCGGCGCGCATGCGATCGGCGACGCCGCGCGGCTGATCGCACTCGACGAGGCCGACGTGATGGTGGCAGGTGGGGCCGAGGCTGCGGTCTGCCGCCTCGGTATCGCGGGCTTCTGCGCCTCGCGCGCGCTCTCGACTGGCTTCAACGACACGCCCAATCGTGCCTCGCGGCCCTGGGACGAGGATCGCGACGGCTTCGTGATGGGCGAAGGCTCGGGCGTGGTGGTCCTGGAAGAGCTCGAGCACGCCAAACAGCGCGCCGCCAAGATCTATGGCGAGGTGGTCGGTTACGGCCTCTCGGGCGACGCCTATCACGTGACCGCGCCGCCGGAAGACGGCAACGGCGGATTCCGCGCCATGACGGCGGCCCTGAAGCGCGCCGGTATCGAAGTCGACAAGATCGATTACATCAATGCCCACGGCACCTCGACGCCGGTCGGCGACCTGATCGAGCTCGGCGCGGTGAAGCGACTGTTCGGCGAGCACGCCAAGAAGGTTTCGATGTCCTCCACCAAGTCGGCGATCGGCCATCTGCTTGGCGCCGCCGGTGCGGTCGAGGCGATATTCTGCCTGCTGGCGATCCGCGACGGCGTGGTGCCGCCGACCCTCAATCTCGACAACCTCTCGCCCGGCTGCGAAGAGATCGACCTCGTGCCCCATCAGGCCAAGGAGCTGAAGGTTCGTTTCGCGCTGTCGAACTCCTTCGGTTTCGGCGGCACGAACGCCAGCCTGGTGTTGTCGGCCCTCGATTGATCCGCGCCGTGGCGCCGCTTGGGCGTTGGCTCCTGCGCGGCGCGCTCGCGCTCGCGTTCTTGGGCGCGCTGGGAGTCGCGGCGCTGCTCTACCTCGAGCGGGAATACGAGGCGCGGGGGCCGCTGGCGAGCGAAACCACCGTGATCGTCCCGCCGGGCGCCTCGCTTTCGGCCATCGCCACCACCCTGAAAGACGCCGGCGTGATCGCCGAGCCAACGCTGTTCCGCCTGGCGGTGCGCATCTTCGGCGCACCCGAAGCTTTGCGGGCCGGGGAGTATGCCTTTGCGGCGGGAATCTCGGCCAAAGAAGTGGCGCGGCTGCTGGAAAGCGGCCGGACCGTCGTCCATCGACTGACCGTGCCGGAAGGCCTCACCAGCGCGGAGATCGTCGCTCTGATGGCCGGCGCCGAGGCCCTTGCCGGCACGCTCGAAAAGGTTCCGCCAGAAGGCAGCCTCCTGCCCGAGACCTATCACTTCAGCCGCGGCGACCGGCGCGCCGAGATCGTCGAGCGCATGACACGTGCACACGAAGCGGCGCTCGCCGAGCTGTGGCCGAAACGCGCCGGCGGGTTGCCATTGGCGACGCCCGAGGAGGCGGTGATTCTGGCCTCGATCGTCGAAAAGGAGACCGGCGTGGCGAGCGAGCGGCCACTGGTCGCCTCGGTCTTCGTCAATCGGCTGAAAAGAGGCATGCGCCTGCAAAGCGACCCGACGGTGATCTATGCGCTCACCGGCGGCAAGGGGCCGCTTGCGCGCGCGCTAACTCGCGGCGACCTGGCGACGGTCAGCCCCTACAACAGCTATCTCGTACCCGGTCTGCCGCCGGGCCCGATCGGCAATCCAGGCCGTGCCGCGCTGGAAGCGGTGCTGAATCCGGCCGAGAGCGCGTACCTTTACTTCGTCGCCGACGGGACCGGTGGCCACGCCTTCGCCGAGACGCTGGAAGAGCACAACCGCAACGTCGCGAAGTGGCGCAAGATCCGCAGGACCGGCAAGGCAGCCAGCGGGAACTGAAGCTCAATTCTTGGCCGGAAGCTTCGCCAGCAGGCGGTCGGCCAACCCGGCCGGCAGAGCAGACGCGAGACGCGCGCCAAGGTAGAGCGGCCAGGGAAAGGCAATCACCGGCTTCCGCCGCGCCAGGCCGCGGGCGATGATCGCCGCCGCCTTGTCGACCGGCAGCAGCAGCGGCATGGGAAAGTCGTTGACGGCGGTCATCGGGCTTTCGACGAACCCCGGACAGATCACCGAGACCGCGATCCCCTCGGCCCTCAGATGGGCGCGCAGCGCCTCGCCCCAGACCCGTACCGCCGCCTTGCTGGCACTGTAGGCCGGCGCACCGGGGAAGCCCCGAAAGGCGGCGAGCGACGACATGATGGCGATCTGGCCGCGCCGCCGACGCCGCATCGCGTCCACCGCCGGTAGCACGCTGTTGAGCACGCCGTCGAGATTGACGGCGAAGATCCGCCGCACCTGCTCCGCGCCTTCCTCGCCGCCACCGGTGCCGGCCGAGATCCCGGCGTTGGCGATCACCAGCTCGAGCGGCTGCTTGCGATCGACGGCACCGATCCAGTCGGCGAGGGGGCCGGCCTCGCGAACGTCGAGCGCCTTGCTCTCGACTTCCGCGCCGGCCTGCCGCGCCGCCGTGCTCGCCGCCGCCAGACGCTCGGCGTTTCGTCCGCCCAGCGCCAAGTGGCATCCGGAAGCTGCGTAGTGGCGGGCGAGCGCCGCGCCGATGCCGCTCGACGCTCCGGTGATCAGAATCGAGCGGGGAGGCGTAGTCCGACGGGCCAAGTTTCCAATCCTCGCACCTTGTTGCCTTGCGCGTCGCCAGTATATAACGGCCGCGCCGCCCGCCGGGCGGTGACGCGGCCGCTTGGTCGCTCGGACCCCGCTCGCGAGCAGTCAACTACCTTGGCCCGCACGGCACCGCTCCTTGCCAGCATGACCGGCTTCGCCCGCCAGGACGGCGGCGATGGCAAGCTGATCTGGCATTGGGAGCTCAAGACCGTCAACGGCCGCGGCCTCGACGTCCGCTGCCGGCTGCCGCAGGGCTATGACCTGATCGAGACCCGGGTGCGGCAAGCGGTGCAGAAGGCGCTGACCCGCGGCAACGTCCAGGTTTCGCTTTCCGTTACCCGGACCGCAGGCGGCGCGCGTCTGGCCGTCAATCGCGAGGTCCTCGATCAGGTGGTGACCCTGATCGGCGAGCTGCAAGGGAAGGTCGCCGCCGAGCCGCCGCGTCTCGATGGCCTGCTGGCGTTGCGCGGCGTGCTGGAGCCGCTCGAGGAAGAAGAGAGACCCGAGGAGCGCGACGCTCGCGAAACCGCGATGCTCGCCGATCTCGAGCGGGCGCTGGTCGCCCTAGTAAACGCTCGACAAGCCGAGGGTCGCCAGCTCGCCGCAGCAGTCGAGGCCTTGCTGGCCGAGATCGCCGGGCTGGTCGAGGCCGCGCGCGCCGCTGCCAGCGCACAGCCGGCGGCGCTGGCAGAACGCCTGAAGGTCGGTCTCGCCGAGCTTCAGGCGAGCACGCCGGCGCTGTCGGAAGAGCGCCTGGCGCAAGAGGTGGCGCTGCTCGCCGCCAAGGCCGATGTGCGCGAGGAACTGGACCGCCTCGCCGCGCACATCTTGGCCGGCCGCGAGTTGGCTGCCAGCGGCGGTGCGGTCGGGCGGCGCCTCGATTTTCTCTGCCAGGAATTCAACCGCGAAGCCAACACCCTCTGCTCCAAGGCCGGCGACGTTGCCTTGACGCGCATCGGCCTCGACCTTAAGGCGGCGATCGACCAGCTGCGCGAGCAGATCCAGAACATCGAGTGACCGCCGCGCTCATGACCGACAGAACGATCGAGCGGCGCGGCCTGATGCTGGTGCTCTCTTCTCCCTCCGGGGCCGGCAAGACCACCATATCGCGTCGCCTGCTGGACGAGGACGACAACCTCACGCTCTCCATCTCCGTGACCACCCGGCCGATGCGGCCGGGCGAGCGCGACGGCGTCGACTATCATTTCGTCGATCAGGGGAAGTTCGATGCACTGGCCGCCGAGGGCGCGCTGCTGGAGCACGCCCTCGTATTCGGCCATCGCTATGGCACCCCGCGCGGGCCGGTGGACGAGAAGCTGGCGAAGGGCGGCGACCTGCTGTTCGACATCGACTGGCAGGGAACCCAGCAGCTGAAGGAAAAGGCGCGCAGCGATCTAGTCTCGGTATTCATTCTGCCGCCCTCCACCGCGGAGCTGGAGCGACGCCTCAAGGCGCGCGCCCAGGACTCCGACGAGGTGGTGCGTGTCCGCATGGCCAAGGCTGCCGACGAGATGAGCCACTGGGCCGAATACGACTACATCCTGGTCAATCGCGATCTCGAGGACAGCGTGGGGCGGGTAAAGGCGATCCTTACCGCCGAGCGCTTGCGCCGCGATCGCCAAATCAGCTTGAGCAGCTTCGTCGACAGTCTGCGGCGCGGTTAGCGCTCCTTTTCCAGCGCACGCGCCAGCGCACAGAACTGCTCCACGCTCAGCTCTTCGGCGCGCGCGGTTTCGGGCGCATCTGCCGCCGCCAGCAGCGGGGCAACCGGAACGCCAAGCGACTTCAAGCTCTGTCGCAGCATCTTGCGACGCTGGCCGAAGGCAGCAGCGCTGACGGCCTCCAGGGCGCTGCGCGAGGCCGGCGCCAGCGGCCGCGCACGCGGCGTCAGCGCCACCAGCGTCGAGATCACCTTCGGCGGCGGCGTGAAGGCGCGCGGCGGAATGTCGAATAGCCGCTCTACGTCGCACAGCCACTGCGCGATCACCGAGAGGCGACCATAGGCGCCGCTGCGCGGCTCCGCAGTCAGGCGCGCGGCTACCTCCTTCTGGAACAGCAAGGTGAGGCGCTCGACTGCGCCGGGCCGGCGCTCGATCGACGCCAGCCACTGAAGCAATAAGGCGGTGGCGAGGTTGTACGGCAGATTGGCGACGACGCGGCGCGGCGGCGGGCCGAGCGTTTCGAGATCGACGGCGAGCGCGTCGGCGTGCTTCAGTGCGAGGCTGCCCCGAGCGGCCTCCACCAGCGGGCCGAGCGCGGCAACGCAGCGCACGTCCTTCTCGATCGCCACTAAGCACCGAGCGCCTTCCAGCAGCAAGGCGCGAGTCAAGCCGCCGGGACCGGGTCCGACCTCGATCACGGTTCCGCCGCCGAGCGCGCCTCCGGCGCGGGCGATGCGGCGCGTCAGGTTGAGGTCGAGCAGGAAGTTCTGTCCCAACGCCTTGCGGGCCGAAAGGCCGTGCTGCGCGATCACCTCGCGCAGCGGCGCCAGGGATTCGATGGACTGTGCGACGGCTGGCTCAGGCAAGGGCGCGCTCGTGGCGCGCACGCGCGGCTGCCATCTCCCGGGCAAGCGCCAGCGCAGCCATGAAGCTGCGCGGATCGGCAATACCGCGGCCGGCGATGTCGAAAGCGGTGCCGTGGTCGGGCGAGGTGCGAACGAAGGGAAGACCCAGAGTCACATTGACGCCATGGGAGAAGGCCAGCGTCTTCAGGGGAATCAACGCCTGGTCATGATACATGCAGAGTACGGCGTCGTAGCCTTGGCGCGCGGCGGCGTGGAACAGGCTGTCGGCAGCAACCGGTCCGATCACTTCGAGATCGCCAAGGTCGCCGCCCTGCTCTCTCAATTGTGTGAGGGCAGGGGCGATGATCGTCGCTTCCTCGAGGCCGAGCGCGCCACCCTCGCCAGCATGCGGGTTGAGGCCGGCGACCGCGAGCCTCGGACGCGCGATGCCGAAGTCGCGGACCAGGGCCTCGGCGGTCACCCAGCCGGCGTGGAAGATCGAGGCGCTCGAGAGCCGCGCGACCGCCTCCTTTAGCGGCAGGTGGACGGTCACCGGAACCACCCGCAACTCCGGGGCCGCCAGCATCATCACCGCACTCTCGGGCGGCAGGCCGGCGAGCTCGGCCAGGTATTCGGTATGCCCCGGATGGCGGAATCCGGCCTGATAGAGCAACGCCTTGTTGATCGGATTGGTGACCAGCCCTGTTGCGGCTCCATTCTGCACCAGCTCGACCGCACGCTCGATCGAGGCCAGGACCGCTCCAGCATTACGCGGATCTGGACGGCCCGGCTCCACCGGTATCGGCAAAGACACGGGCAGCACCGGCAGGGCAGAGTCGAATGCTGCGTCGGCTTCCTGCGGTGCCGCGATCGGCGCAATGGGTACCGCGAGATCGAGCCGTCGTGCGAGATGCTCGAGCCGCGCCGGATCATCGAGCGCGAAGAACCGCGGTCCCACGCCGCGAGAGCTCAACCAAGCTTTGAGTAAGAGCTCAGCGCCAATTCCGGCCGGCTCGCCCATGGTGCAGGCGAGCGGTGGCGGCGCACCGCCCGGCCGCTCGCCGCCGGTCATACCCTTAGGTCGACGTTCGCCTGTCGCCTGATGTCGCGCATATAGCGGCGCGCCTGAAGGTCGAGCTGCTGGGCGACCAATTGCTGTTCGATGGCCTGGCGGTTCACCTCGCCGCCACTACGCTCGCACACCATCAGCAGAGCAACGCCGCCGGTCACCACGACCGGCTCCGAGATTTCTCCGACTTCGAGCGATTCCACCGCTGGTCGCAGAGTGGGGGGAATGTCGGTAAGCTTGACCTTTCCGACGTCGCCCGAAGCGGGCGAACCGACTTCCTGCGCCACCTCGTTGAAGGATTCGCAACCGGAGAAGCGCGAACGCACCTCGGCAGCTGTTCTGCGCGCCTCCTCGATCTTCTCTGTGCCCGGATTGAGCGGCAGCGCGAAAAGCGCCTGCTTGAGTGTCACGGTCACCTCGCCCAGCGTGACCTTTTGCTGGTCGAGCACGTGAAGAATGTAGTATCCGCTGAGAGTGCGTACAGGACCCGCCACCTCGCCCGGACTCATGCCGGCCAACACCTTACTCAGCTCTGGATCGAGCTGATCCTGCTGCACCCAGCCCATCTCGCCGCCACCGGCGGCCGTTGCCGATTGCGAAAACTGCCGTGCCAAGGCGGGAAACGACGCACCAGACTGGAGCTGTTCCAGAAGTCTGATCGCACTCTGGTAGACTTCGGCTTCCTGCTCAGGCTCATCCACGGCGAGAAATATCTCCGCAACGCGCCGCTCGATCGTGCCCTCGGCGCTGCGCATTCGCGCGACGACGCTGTCGATCTCTTCGGGGCTGATTACGATGTTGGAGCGGATGGTGCGTATCATTACCGTCTGCCAACTGAGCTGAGCGCGTATCTGATCGCGTAGATAGTCCGGCGGTACGCCGTTCGTGTCGAGGTATCCGAGAAAGGCTCCGACTGTCGTGTTGTTCTGCTGCGCCAGGCGATTGATGCTTTCCTCGACCTGTTCCGCCGAGATCTCGATGCCCAGCCGCTTTGCTTCTTGAAGCTGGAGCCGCTCGTCGATAATTGTGCGCAGAACTTGCGGTCCCATCCTCTGCCGGGTCTCCGGTGTGTCCCGGAGGCCCGCGGCCAGAATCGACAGTCGCGTTCTGATCGAAACGTCGAGTACCGATATGACCTCGTCGTTCACTACCGCGGCGGCGCGAAGCTCGTCCTGGGCTGCGGCGGGACTTGCCGCTGGATTCGAGAAGCCTATCGCGAGTGCGATGCAGAAAGGTGCGAGGAGGGAAATGCGCATGACGGCAGGCTCGAACTGACAGGCTGGGGCCGACGGGAAGGTGGCCGCACTATAGGCCGATTAGGGACCGGGAACAACGGGTGCTTGGACCGGGTCGGAAGCTGTCCGCTCAAGTCTAGTTGGCGCCGACTTCACCCAAGTGCTTGAAGACAACGCGGACGAAGATGGAGTCGTCTGAGGAAATCTCACGATCGTTGAAAAAATTTCGCTCCGCTGCAACGTCGATCTGGATGCATTCGTCCTGATAGGTCACGCCGAGCTGGGTGTCGAGCGAACGATCGTCCGTGAGATCGCGACGGGTTCGGCCGAAGAACGACCAATTCTCGTCGATACGCGAACGCAGGCCCAGCGTGACCTCTTCGCGGTCCTCAAACTCGGCATTGTCGCCCTCTTCAGTCAGGAACAGGTACCCGAGCGACAAGTGAAGGGCCGGAGGGCCGATATTCATGCCGAGCTCGTTGCGGCGTGCCGTCAGGCTCTGCTTGTCGAAGCGAAAGCGATAGAGGAAATCCAGATAGTCTATCGGCTGGAGTTGCACGCGGCCGACCATATCAGAAACTCTGTCCTCGAGGCCCGAGCCTTCCTTGAACGCGCTGTTCTCCTCGAAGCGGAAGCTTTGACCGACCAGGGCTGAGGCGTAGCCGCCCTCGTCGCGGACGAAGCTGTACTTCAGGGCGTAGTCGACCCGGCTCGAGGAGTCGATCCGGTCGCGACCGGGGAACCGATTGAGGCTGAAGAGGTTGGTGTCGTCGAACTCGAGGTCCAAACTGTCTTCATTCGGAATTTCGCCTGGATTGCCACCGCCGGGCCCTGCAACGACCTGTAGAATTGGCTCGACGATCTGGCTGAAACCTTCGTCGCGGCGCACCCAGGGGTAGCGTACCTGCAAAGCAGCTTGCGGAATCGCTCGGCCGACGAAGTCATTGGTCGTCTGACCCGGCGGGTTGATTTCGTCGCTCGCAGGGTCGACGCCATTCACCCAATAGCCGTCGGCTTGCACCTGGGCCGTCAGCTTGTAGAGCTCGCCGAACTGGCCCTCGAAGGGTAGATGCCAGCCGCCGATCACCGACAGGCGGCGGCTGTCGCGACCCTCGCGGCGCACCAGATCGAGGACGTTGGCGTCCAGAGAATAGGTGCCGCCATAGCGACCCGGCTCGCTGACGAAATTGTAGTCGATCACCGGAACGATGATCGGCGCTTCTCTGTCGTGATCGTCCTCGCGCAGTCCTTGGAACAGGTAGGAGTTGATCGAAAAATAGTTCCTGCCGTCCAAAGCCTCGGTGAAGCCCCTGGTGACCAACGTGCGATCGGACGAAAAGTCGTAGAGCCTTAGGTAGGTGTCATCAGTGGCACGCTGGATTTCGGCGCCTGCCCGCCAGGTGTCGTTCAAGTCGAAATCGACCGTGCCATCGATATGGCCGCGCAGCTGACCCTCACTCAGCGACCCGTCGTCGTTGATTCGATCGGCAACCGTGCCGCTGGCGTCGATGTCGATCATCCCGTTGGTGAAGAGATGACGATACTGACCGGCGGCGACAACGCTTTGCTTTGTAGTGAAGATCGGCGCCAGCGTCAGGTCGACGTTTGGCGCTATGTTCCAGAAGAAGGGCTGCTGATAGGTGGCGCCCAACAAATCGCCCCGCCCGATCGTGGGCGCAAGGAATCCGCTCTTGCGCTCGACGGTCGGATCGGGGTGCTGAAAGAAGGGCGTGTAGATGATCGGTACGCCAAAGATTTCCATCCAGGCGTCGCGGTAGGTGATCGTTTGCGCTTCTTGGTCGTGCTCAACTTCCACGGCTTTTATCTGCCACAACGGCGCCCGCGTCGGATCCTCCTTGCAAAGCTCGCAGGGCGAGAAGACGCCGCGTTTGAAAACTGTCCGATTGCCGCCGCTGCGTACGCCGGTCGCGGCCGCCAGGCGACTCTTGTCGAGCATCAATATCCGGATCTCGCGTACGAAGCCTTCGCGCAGGTCGCCGGACAGCTCGGCGAAGTCGGCGAACAGTGCGTTACCCGAGGGGTCGAGGATCGTGACGTTGCCGGAGGCGGTCACGACCTCGCTGCGCAGATTGTAGGACACCGTGTCAGCCATGACGACGCGATCGCCTTGACTGTATTCGACATTGCCGCTGGCGGTGACGACGCCCAGCCCCTCGTCGTAGGTGATCTTCTCGGCGCGCAACAAACTCGGGATATCGGCACTGAGCTCTTGAGCTCTAGCACCGTCCAGGTCGAACGCAAGCCCGGCCAGCAGCAATAGCACGAGAAGCAGCGCACGCAGCTGCGCTCGCGCTTCGAAGCCCCCAGTCACCCCCCCCGAGAACATGGTCGCTAGCCGTCTTCGAGATGCAACAGCATGGCAAGGCCGAGAAGCATCGAAACCCCGGCGGGCGCCCAGGCGGCGAGGGCAATGGGAATCTTGCCGGAAATACCGAGGGCGAAGACGAAACTGGAGAGAAAATAGAGCAGGAAGCCCGATACGACCGCGGCCACTACCAGGAGCAGGATACCACCGCGCCGCTGTGGTCGCAGCGAGAAGGTTGCCGCCAGCACGACCATGGCGACAAACAGAAGCGGCAGCGCCAATAGGCGATGGAGTTGCAGCTTGTGTCTTAAGGCCGAGAAACCGGCGTTCTCCAACAGATGGATGAAGGCCGGAAGCGACCAGAAGGAAATGGTCTCGGGCGGGGCGAAGGAATTGTGGATCTTGTCGCGCGTGAGGTCGGTCGAGAGCTGTATCTGGTCAACGAAGTACGGCTGGGTGCCCGGGTTCGACAGCCAGGCTTCGTACAGCAGCCAATAGCCGCTTTTGAGCTCCGCTCGCGCGGCATCGATGCGGCTGACGAAACGATCCTGATCCTGGAATCTGAACACGATGACGTTGCTGAGCTCCACGGAATCGGACAACACGCGCTGAGCATGAATGACCGATTGCCCTTCGCTGTCGGCTTGGCGCAGCCACAGGCCGGACTTGGAAACCGCGAGCGTGTTGGCCTGGTTGTGCAACTGGGTGGACTCGAGCTGCTCGAAACGGCCCAGCATGGCCGAGGCGACCGGATTGATGGCCAGCACCGAGATCACCGCGATTGCCATCGCCACTCCGGCGACGGGTAGAAGAAACTGCCACACTGAGACGCCCGCTGCGCGCGTCACCACCAACTCGTTGGAGCGTGTCAGGCGCCAAAAGACCGCAATTGCGGCGAACAGGAT
>JBOHKJ010000150.1:0-10036 GCA_050728975.1 Kiloniellales bacterium
TCTTCAGCAAGATCAAGCATTTCAGAGCTGTCGCAACCCGCTTCGAGAAACACGACGCAAACTACCTTGCAATCGTCAAGCTCGCCGCCGCACGCATCTGGATGCGCTTTATGAGTCGGTGACCTAGGCCGGCCAAGGAAGCGAATAGGTCTTGACGTTGGTGAAGCACTTCATGGCTTCGAGCACGCCTTCCTTGACCCCGTTGCCGCTGTCCTTGATCCCGCCGAAGGGCGACATCTCGATGCGGTAGCCCGGCACTTCCCAGATGTTGACCGTGCCGACCTTCAGCTCCTCAATGAAGCGTGTGACGTAGTCGAGGCGGTTGGTGCAGACGCCTGAGGAGAGCCCGAAGGCGGTGCCGTTCGAGGTCGCAATGGCGTCGTCGATGTCCTTCACGCGAATGATCGGGATCACCGGGCCGAAGGTCTCCTCGCGCACCAGCTCGCTGCCCGGCCTGACGCGATCGACGACCACCGGCGGGAAGAGCGCGCCCTGACGGCCGGGATCGTAGAGGACTTCGGCGCCCTCGGCGGCGGCGTCGGCCACGCGGCGCTCGAAGAGCTTCGCTGCCTCCTCGTGGACCACCGTGCCGAGATCGGTCTCGGGATCAAGCGGGTCGCCGAACTTGATGCGCTTCGCCTTCTCCAGCGCCAGCTCGACCAAACGGTCGGCGATCGAGTCCACCGCCAGAATGCGCTTCACCGCGGTGCAGCGCTGGCCGCTGTTCTTGGTGGCGCCGGCCACCGCAAGCGTCGCCGCCTGGTCGAGCTCGGCATCGCTCAAGTCTTCCATCACGATCAGCGGATCGTTGCCGCCCAGCTCCAGGGCTGCGCGGCGGTAGCCGGCGGTCTCGGCGATCATCTTGCCGACCTTGACCCCGCCGGTGAAGGTGATGAGCTCGATGTGGGGATTGGTAATCATCTCGCGGCCGATGTCGGCCGGCCAACCGGTCACCACCGAGAGCATCTCCGGCGGCAGCCCGGCCTCGTAGAGCAGGTCGGCGAGATAGATGGCGGCGAGCGGCGTCAGCTCGGTCGGCTTCACCACCACGCAGTTGTTGGTGGCGATCGCCGGCGCGATCTTGTGGGCCACCATGTTGAGCGGATGGTTGAAGGGCGTGATCGCCGAGATCGCGCGCAGCGGCTCGCGCTTGGTGAAGATCTTGCGCGACTTGCCGTGCGGCGTGAGGTCGCAGGAGAAGATCTGCCCGTCGTCGAGAATGCAGAGCTGGCCCGCCAGCGTGAAAACGTCGTAGGCACGCCCGCACTCGTAGTCGGCGTCCTTCTTGGAGATGCCGAGCTCCAGCGTGACGATCCGCGACAGCTCGCCCTTGCGGGCGCGGAGCAGTTCGGCGGTGCGGAACAGGATCTGTTGGCGCTCGTACCGCGTGAGGCGGGGGCGGTAGGCGCCGGCGATCTCGAAGGCCTCGCGCGCGTGCTCCGCCTGGCCAGCCGGCACCGTGCCGATCACCTCGTCGGTGTAGGGATAGCGCACCTCGATCGCGTCGGTGGCCGCGACCTTGCGACCGGCAATGCGCATCGTCTCGTGGCGAAGGCCGGTTTCGCGCCGGGTGGCGAGCGTGGCGGTAGCGACCATGGTGTCCTCTCCCTACTCGGCCGCCTGAACCAGCGCGTCCGCGCGGTTCAAGCCGATGTCGAAAGCGTCGAAATTGCGCAACGACCCGTGAGCGCCGCGAACCTTACGGTTGACCAGGATCGGCACCTTCTGCTCGCTGATCCCGCCGTGGGAGCGCAGCGGCTCCTTCAAGGCGCTGAGATCGTGGCGCGCCGGACTGGTGCCGAGCACCTTGTGGCGGGTCGAGACGACGATGAGATCGCCCAGCCGGTCCTCGGGCAGGCCGAAAAACTTGCAGCCCTCGGCCCTGCCGAAGATGCGCTCGATCCCGCCCTCGCGCGAAAGCTTCTGCGCCAGTGCGGCCGCATCGGCGCCGTCGGGCAGATAAACCGTGGCGAAGGAGCCGAGCGCGCCGTGATGCCCCACGTAGGGGTCGGTGATCGGCAGGATGACCCGCGCCTTGCCGGCGCCGAGCCAACGGTCGAAGAGGTCCTGCAGGTAAATGACGTCGGGGGCGCCGCTTGCGTCGTGCTTGGCGTTCATGCCGTGGTCGGCGGTCAACACGACGGTGGCGCCCGCGCGGTCGAGCGCGCCGAGATAGCGGTCCATCATGGCGTAGAAGGCGTTGGCGCCCGCGCTGCCCGGCGCGCACTTGTGCTGCACGTAGTCGGTGGTCGAGAGATAGACGAGGTCGGGGCGGAATCGCTCCAGCAGCTTGACGCCGGCGGCGAAAACGAACTCCGAGAGCTCGGCCGAATAGACGTCCGGCACCGGCATACCGACCAACGCCACCACGCCCTCGATGCCGTTCTCCGCGAGCGTCGCCTGATCGGCTTCCTCCGAGGAGAAGCAGATCGCGCCCTCCTTGCCGAAGGCGAGACCCTTTCCCAAGAGGCGGCGCAGCTTGTCCTTGGCGGTGACGACGGCGATCCTGGCGCCCGCTTCCTGGAAGGCCTGGAAGATGGTCGGCGCACGCAGGAACTTGGGATCGTTCATCATCACCTCCTCGCCCGTCTCGGGATCGAGGAAGTAGTTGCCGGCGATGCCGTGGACCGCCGGCGGCACGCCGGTGACGATCGAGAGGTTGTTCGGATTGGTGAAGGACGGCACCACGCAGTCGCCGATCAAGCTCTCGCCGTGCGCCAGCATGGCTTTTAGGCTCGGCATCAGGCCGGCGGCGATCGCCTGGTCGGCGTAGGCCGGCTCGCTGCCGTCGCAGCAGATCACCACCAGCGGCTGCTTGGGCCAGGCGTAACGCCGGCCATTGACGGTTACGCTATCGGGATGACGGGACATGATCTCTCCTAACCCCTCAGTTCGTCGCCGGGGCACCGCTTTCGACACCGAGCTCGCTCAGAACGGCACGAACGGCCGAGAGCGCGCCCTCCATCTCGGCTGCGCCCAGGCGACCGATGCAGCCGATGCGAAAGGAGTCGGCGACGGTCAGCTTGCCCGGATAGATGACGTAGCCGCGCCGGCGCAGCGCGTTGTAGAAGCGCTGGAAGTCGAAGCGGCGATCCGCCGGCATCAGGAAGGTGACGATGATCGGCGCCTGCAGCGCGTCGGGCAGCAGCGTCTCGAAGCCGAGCGCGCGCATGCCGTCGACCAGGATGCGGCAGTTGCTGCGGTAGCGCCCGCCGCGCCCCTCGACCGCCCCCTCGGCGACGAACTCGTCGAGCGCCTTGTCGAAAGCCAGGATGGCGTGGGTCGGCGGGGTGAAGCGCCACTGGCCGTTCTTCTCCATCGCCTGCCACTGGTCGTGGAGATCGAGGGAGAGCGAGCAGGCGTTGCCGGCGGCGGCGATCAGCGCCTCCTTGCGGGCAATGCAGAAGGCGAGGCCGGGCACGCCCTCCAAACACTTGTTGGACGAGGCGACCAGCGCGTCGAAAGAAACCCGGTCGATCGTCAGCGGCAGCGCGCCGAAAGCACTCATGCTGTCGATCAGGAGTCCGCGCCCAGCGGCGGCAACCACCGCGCCCACCCGCTCGATCGGATTGAGGATGCCGGAGGTGGTTTCGCAATGGACGACCGCGACGTGGGTAATGCCGTCGTCCTGAGCCAGCGCCTTCTCGACCGTTACCGGATCGACCGGCTGGTTCTCGGCCCAGTCGAGCGTGGTGAAGGCGTGACCGGCGAGGCGGCAGATCTTCGCCATGCGCGCGCCATAGGCACCGTTCACCAGGATCAGCAGCTTGCCGGAGGCCGGCAGGAAGCTGTGAAGCATGGCCTCGACCGAGAAGGTGCCGCTGCCCTGGAGCGGCACCGCTACGTGCTCGCCGCGGTCGCCGACGATCTCCAGCAGGCGCTGGCGGACCCGGCGATTGACGGCGATGAAGCCGTCGTCGCGCGAGCCGAGGTCGTGGAGCATCGCCTGCTTCACGCCGGGCGAGGTGGTGAGCGGGCCGGGGGTCAGCAGCCAAGGGTCGCCGGTTGGGCTGGCCGCCGGCCGTTCGACAGGGTCGGCCGCCTGCAGGTACGGCGTGGTGAGCGTCGACATGGGACTTCAAGCCTCCTCGGTGCGAGGGCGCGGGGGTGGTGGAACGCCGAGCGGGGCAGGCCCCCGTGCGCTGAGGATTCCAACCTATAGACAAGCATAAATCAAATCGATAATGTTTATGTGATAAATAGGTTAAACCTATGAGCTACAGCCAGCTCCGCGCCTTTCACGCGGTCGCCGCCGCCGGCAGCTTCACCGGGGCCGCGCGCGCGCTCAACGTCACCCAGCCGACGCTTTCCGGCCAGGTGTCGGCGCTCGAGGCCGCCTATGGCGTCAAGCTGTTCGAACGGCGCGGGCGCGGCATCGAGCCGACCGAGATAGGCCGGGCGCTGAACGACGTCTGCCGGCGCTTCTTCGCCGCCGAGGCCGAGGCCGAGCAGCTGCTCGCCGGCGCGCGCGGCCTGATCGGCGGGCAGCTGCGGGTCGGCGCCGACGCGCCCTATCACGTGCTGCCGCTGGTCGCGACCTTCACGCGGCGCTTTCCCGGCACGCGCCTCGCGCTTTCCTTCGGCAACTCGGAGGAGCTGCTGCGCGCACTCTACGACCGCCAGAGCGACGTCGCGGTGCTGCCGGATCTGAAGCCCGATCCGCGTCTTCATAGCCGCCCGCTCAAGCGCGACCGCTTGATCGCCTTCGTCGAGCGCGGCCACCCCTGGGCGCGGCGGCGCTGGATCAGGATGGCGGAGCTGGCCGAGCAGCGCCTGGTGCTGCGCGAGGCAGGCTCGACCACCCGGGCGGTCTTCGAGAAAGCCTTGAAGAAAACCGGGGTCAAGCCGCGCGAGGCGATCGAGATCGGCAGCCGCGAGGCGGTGCGCGAAGCGGTGGCGGCCGGGCTCGGCGTGGGGATCGTCGCGGAGAGCGAGTTCGGCAACGACGAGCGCCTCGCCCGCCTCGAGGTGCGCGGCGCCGAGCTGGCGACGGTCGAGTACGCCGCCTGCCTCGCCGAGCGGCGCGAGAGCCGCGTGGTGGCAGCCTTCTTCGATTTGATCGGGGAACTCTATCCGGCGGCGTGAGCCCGGTGCGAGTCGGAACGACCGTTCTACGCCTCACGAGGTAAACCGCACGGGCGCGATCGAGGCAAAGCCCTATCCCAAAGGCGAAGGCGGCCAGCGAAAGAGGTATGGACCGGCTTCAATTGCGAAGGAGGGAACCGGATGGATAGCCGCGCGCAGCCTTTGCCCAATACGACGAATTACGGATTGCGCGGCTAGGGACCTCCGTACAACGATTGCCCCAGCCAGCGGTCACTGCGCGGCTGCAGGGATTCTGCGGACGTAGCGCAGCTCAATGAGACTGGAAAGGGGCAGACATGAGAAGACGGACTCTGTGCTCCGTGCTTCTGCTCTGCATTGCGGGACTCGCTCCGCTCGGCACGGCGTCTGTTTGGGCGGCCGAGCCAATACGCCTGACGCGCAGCCAGATGGACACGATCACGGCTGGGACGGCCGTTGTGTCGACGGACGCGTCAGCCTTGGTGCTGGGTATAGGCGGCCTCGCATTGACGTCGGCCCGGACCTTGGCAACGGGAGGTCCCTACCCTCACGTGGCCGGCGGTGGCAGCGGAGCCTTCGGCATTGGCTCGCTGCTCGTTGCAGCGAGCAGCATGACGACGGCGTTTGCCGGCGACGACAAATCGAGTGCAGGCGTGTCCGTGGGAGCCAACGGCGCGGCGATCGGCGATTCCGCCTTGGTTGATATTCATACCGAAGCCGCGGCTGTCGACGGCAAGGTGGCTGATATTGCCGTTGGACTGGCGCGGGGCGTCGCGATGGGCAGAGACGGGTCCGACGTTGTCGTGACCAGCGCCGTCGGCGGAACTGGCGGCAGGCTCGTTGCCGGCAGCGCAAGCAAGGTGGTTCGCACCCCTACCTTCACGCTGGGCGTGGCCTGGGCCTTCGCGATCAGCTTCGATGCCTCCGCGATGACTCTCCCTCGGACCGTGGCCCGGCCCGGCAGAAATTGAGGCTCGGCTGCGGGCGACCGGGCGTGGGCGGATACCTCCGACCGGCATTCACTTTCGACGTACCGTGGAAATCGGACGTACAACCATTTGCTGACTATCGAGTCGCAGCCGCACTGTTTAGCTTCATTATACAACCTACAATAAATTGCGACCCGTCAGGCGAGAGATAGTCCAAATTAGACTTGGATCGGCCCCGAGCAGGGCCCGCACGCAAGGAGGGTCACACTCAAGGAGGCTCAAATGGCAAGTAAATTTCTCTCCGTCGTCGCCGGCCTGTCTATGTTTGCTGTGGCGGGTGTCGCGAGCGCTGGCGAGCCCACCAAGCTGACGGCCGCTCAAATGGACGGCATCACGGCCGCCGGCGGGACACACTTCGACACCTTCATCCGCAAGCAAGTCTTCGAGACCAAGCAGGTCTTCCTAGACATCTTCAAGAACGTCGATTCGAACGTCCGAGTGCGCAACAACCTGGCGACGGCGGAAGGCAGTGCTGACGCATTCGGCAGCAACTCGCTGTCGGAAGTGTCTGTGTTCTCGCAGACGACTCCCTTCTCGTCTGAATCCTTCGCGCAGGCGGTTTCCGCAACCAACGACCCGGGCTGCCATATATGCAGGGCACCTATGAAGGTGCAATGAGGACTGCAAGGGGCCGGCTTCTCACGGCATTTGATGGAACCCTATGGTAGAGCATCGGCCTCGCCGCTATCGAAATGCTGGAAGCGCAACTCACCGCTTTCCGATGAGAGCTGCGCTTCCAGCGCCATCAGTCGGCCGAGGGCTTTTCTGGAACGCGCTTACTATTGCCTTTGCCACTGCGGTCCTAGTGCTGCTGCTCTGGAGTCCGGCCTTTGCAGGCGACCGCGGACCGGTCAAATCGCTGCTGGAGATGCGGCACGAGCAGGTGGTCATTCAGCAGTGGGACCTCAGCTGCGGCGCGGCGGCGCTCGCGACAGTTCTCAGATATCAGCACGAAGATCCCGTCCTCGAGCGCGACGTCGCGAAGCGCCTGATGCGCCGTTCCGAGTATCTGGCCAACCCTCTGCTCGTGAGGGCGCGGCACGGCTTCTCGTTCAACGATCTGAAGGACTACGTCGATGCTCGCGGATACGAGGGAATCGGCTATGGGAACCTGAGCATCGCCGATCTGGTCGAATTCGCCCCGGTCATCGTGCCGGTTCGGTTTTACGGCTACAACCATTTCGTCGTTTTTCGCGGCTTGCGAGCAGGCCGCGTTTTGCTGGCCGATCCGGCCTGGGGAAACCGGACATTGTCGCTCGGAAAGTTCAGCGACGCCTGGCTGGCCTATGGGGATATAGGCAAGGTCGGCTTCGTTGTGGCACGCGCCGACGGCAAGCAAATGGCCAATCGCATGGCGCCAAGGGACGAGGATTTCATGCTGCTCAGGTAACGGCGTAGGGGACCAAGGGGGTCAGCCCATGAAGCCGATGGGGCTTCGGATAGCTCCAAGAGCGGGCGCTACGGCGCTCGCCGTGGCCTGTGTGGCCAGCGGCGTGGCTGCTCTCTTTGTTTCGGCGTTGGCGCCAGCCGAGGGCGATGTCCCGACGGTCCGGGATTCCCAGTTGAAGCCCGAGGAGGAGAGAGAGCGGACGCTCGCAGATCGCGATGCCCTTATCGCCGACCTGCTGCAGCGTGTCGAAGATCTGGAAATGCGCATCCGCGAAGCGGGCGCAGGCGCTGCAGCGCCACCGACGCTGGCCTTCGCCACCGAGAGACCCGGCTTCGAGGGAAGACTCTCTTTCGCCACAGTCATGACCCCGCTGGGTCTCCTGCCGCAAGTGGCGGTCAAGGCGGGCGAAGAGGTGGCACAGGCGCCGGGGCAGATCGAGGTCGACGAGGAAGACGTGGAGCGAGCGCTGGAACGCACGCTCGTCCAGACGGGCGCGCTGCTGCTGCCGCCAGGCGCCTTCGAGATCGAGCCGAGTTTCGCCTACACGCGCCGGGAATCCGACGCACCGCTCCTGGTGGCGCTGAACGGCACGATCGTAGCCGGCGAGCAAGAGATCGCGCGCAACGAATTCGACATCAACGTCGACCTGCGCGCCGGGCTTCCGTTCGACTCGCAGCTGGAATTCGCCGTGCCCTACCGCATCGTCAATCAAGACACAGCCGCGAGCGTCAACTTCTCGCCGATGGTCGGAGCCGATGATACGGGCATGGGTTTCGGCGACGTGAGCGTCGGACTTGCCAAGATATTCACGCGCGAGAGCGGCTGGCGGCCGGATGTCATCGGCCGCGTGACCTGGGACACGAACACCGCACAACAGTTCGATAGCGGCGTCGCTCTGAGCGGTGGTTTTCACGAGATCAGGGGCTCGTTGACCGCCCTCAAGCGCCAAGACCCGCTTGCCTTCGTAGGAGGTGTCTTCTACGAAGCCGCCTTCGAGAGCGGCGATATCGATCCCGGCGACAGCATCGGCTTCTCGCTGGGGGCAGTTCTGGCCGCCAGCCCCGAAACCTCGCTCCGCGCCGTATTCGATCAAAGCTTCGTCGACGAGGTGGAGATCGGGGGGGCTCGCGTGGAGGGGTCCAATCAGGTCATGGGCGCATTCACGATCGGCGCCGCCTCGATAGTGGGGCATGGCATACTGCTGGATGTCGCAGGCACCATCGGCATGACCGAGGACGCGCCCGACTACGCGGTCGCTGTATCCGTACCGATCCGGTTTTGATGCCAGCCTGCGCTAGTCACCCGGAACTGTAATTCGTATCATTGTCTCCGAGTGGTCTGAGGAGATGATGCGATGGCAGGTCGGGTGGCGGGTGCAGTTGTGCTGAGTGCTGAGTGCTGAGGAGCGCGCCTTTCTCGAAGCGCAGGTTCGACGGCACAAGGCGGCGCGATCGCTCTCGGACCGGTGCCGGATGATCCTGCTCTGTGCCGAGGGACTTCAAAGCAAGGACGTCGCTGAGCGGCTTGGGGTACAAGCGCACACCGTTGGAAAGTGGCGCAGGCGTTTCGTGAAGGATCGGATCGAAGGGCTCACCGACGAATACCGCCCCGGCCGCCCTCGCACGGTGTCGGACGCGCAGGTGGCCGAGGTGATCGAGCGCACGCTGGAGACGACGCCGAAGGATGCCACCCATTGGTCTATACGAAGCATGGCCGCTGCGACGGGGCTCTCGCACACCACCATCCGCCGGATCTGGACCGCGTTCGGCCTGCAACCGCACCGGAGCGAGACGTTCAAGCTGTCCACCAATCCCCTGTTCGTCGACAAGGTGCAGGACATCGTCGGCCTCTACATGTCGCCGCCGAACCGGGCTATCGTGTTGTGTGTAGACGAAAAGTCCTAAATCCAGGCATTGGACCGGGAACAACCGGTGCTACCGATGGCGCCGGGCGTGCCTGAGCGGAGAACCCACACCTACATCCGCCACGGCACGACGTCGCTCTTCGCCGCGCTCGACATCGCCACAGGGGCGGTGATCGGCAGATGCTACAAGCGCCACCGGGCGACCGAGTTTCTCGACTTCCTCAAGCGGATCGACGCAGCCGTGCCGAAAGGGCCGGACGTGCATCTGGTGATGGACAACTACGCCACCCACAAGACGCCGAAGATCAAGGCCTGGCTCGCGCGCCGCCCGCATTGGCATATCCACTTCACGCCGACTTCGGCCAGTTGGATCAATCAGATCGAACGCTGGTTCGCCGAGCTGACCCGAAAGCAGCTGCAACGTGGTGTTCACCGCTCCGCCGCCGAACTGGAGGCCGACATCACCGCATTCATCGACGCGCACAACGAGAACCCGAAACCCTACACATGGGTCAAGTCCGCCGACGAGATCCTCGCTTCCGTCAAACGGTTTTGCCAGCGAACGCACAAAACCCTATGCGGCGAACTTTAGATTCAGGAGACTAGCAGGCTGCTGAAGAATCCGTCGGGTAGCGGATTTTGGCGCTGGTCCAACCTGCTGTCAGGTGAGGATTGATGGGGCTTCTTTCGCGGTGTTCGGCATTCGGTGGAGCGCTGGGCTCATGTTGC
>JBOHKJ010000151.1:0-2765 GCA_050728975.1 Kiloniellales bacterium
AGTACAACCTCTACGCCATCGACCTGGAGGTCGGCGAAAGCTGGCCCAAGCTGCCGCGCCACGCACAGCTGCTCGACGTGCGCGACGCAGCAGCGATCGAGCGCGCACTGCGCGCGACGCGGCCCGAGCGGCTGTTCCACGCCGCCGCGCTCAAGCACGTGCCGCTGGTCGAGGCCAATCCGCTCGAGGGGATCGCCACCAACGTGCTCGGCACCCGCAACGTGGCCGAGGCCTGCCGCGCCGCCGGGGTCGCAGCGATGGTTCAGATCTCGACGGACAAGGCGATCAACCCGACCAGCGTGATGGGCGCCAGCAAGCGCCTCGCCGAGAGCTATTGCCAGGCGCTCGACATCGCCGGCCGGCGCGAGGGCCCGGCCGGCACCCGCTTCGTCACCGTGCGCTTCGGCAACGTGCTGGGCTCGACTGGCTCGGTGGTGCCGCTGTTCCAGCGCCAGATCGCGCGCGGCGGGCCGGTGACGATCACCGATCCGCAGATGACGCGCTATTTCATGACCACCAAGGAAGCGGTCGAGCTGATGCTGGAGGCCTCGGCGCTCGGCTTGGAATCGCCGTCCCAGGACGCCGGCAGGATCTACGTGCTCGACATGGGCGCGCCGGTCAAGATCGTGGATCTCGCGCGCCAGATGATCCGCCTCTCGGGCAAGCGCCCCGGCCAGGACATCGCGATCGTCTTCACCGGGCTGCGCCCCGGCGAGAAGCTGTTCGAGGAGCTGTTCCACGACCAGGAGGACCAGGCGGTCGCCGGGCATCCGGGCCTGCGATTGGCAGCCGTGCGCACGGTCAATCTGGAGCTGCTCGCCCGCCGGCTCGACGAGCTGGCGGGCTTGGTCGCGAGCGGCGAGCGCGAGGCGAGCCTCGCCTTGCTGCAACGCCTGGTGCCGGAGTATTCCTCTGCCGCCAGGCCGGGCGGCGCGGTTGCCAGCGCGGCCTCCTGAGTCGCGGGCGGCAGGCGTCCGCAGGAATATCGGCAGCGATGTCCCGGCATCCTACCTGATGGTGACAGAGTCCCGCACGCGCATCGCCCGCGCGCTCCTTTCGGTCTCCGACAAAAGCGGACTCGCCGACTTCGCCCGCGCGCTTGCGGCCCTGGGCGTGGAGCTGATCTCGACCGGCGGCACCGCGAAAGCGCTCGCCGCAGCCGGCCTCGAAGTGACCGAGGTCGCGGAGCTGACCGGCTTTCCCGAGATCATGGACGGCCGCGTCAAGACGCTGCATCCCACGATCCACGGCGGCCTGCTCGCGGTGCGCGACAACCCCGAGCATCGTGCGGCGATGAGCCAGCACGGAATCGCGCCGATCGACCTCCTGGCGGTCAACCTCTATCCCTTCGAGCGCACGCTCGCCGAGGGTGCCGATTTCGCGACTTGCATAGAGAACGTCGACATCGGCGGCCCGGCGCTGCTGCGCGCGGCGGCCAAGAATCACGCCTTCGTCACGGTGGTCTGCGAGCCGGAGGACTACGCCGCGGTGCTGGCGGAGCTGCACGCCAATGACGGCGCCACCGGTGCGGCGCTGCGCCAGCGCCTGGCGCGTCGCGCCTACGCCCACACGGCAGCCTACGACAGCGCGATCGCCAACTGGCTCGCCGGCCAGGAGAAGCTCGATTTCTCCGAGCGCCTGTTGGTCGCAGCACGGCTCGGCGAGACCCTGCGCTACGGCGAGAACCCGCACCAGGCCGCCGCCTTCTACCGCGGCGCCGAGACGCGGCCGGGGGTGGCGAGCGCGCGCCAGCTCCAGGGCAAGGAGCTGAGCTACAACAACTTGAACGACACCGACGCCGCCTACGAGCTGGTGGCCGAGTTCGCCGGGCCGGCGGCCGTCATCGTCAAGCACGCGAACCCCTGCGGCGTCGCCGAGGCCAAGTCGCCACTGGTAGCCTACAAAGCGGCGCTGGCCTGCGATCCCGTCAGCGCCTTCGGCGGTATCGTCGCGCTCAACCGGCCGCTCGACGCGGAGACGGCGCGGGCGCTCTCCGAGCTGTTCCTGGAGGTGGTGATCGCGCCCGAGATCGGGTCCGAGGCGGCGCGCATCCTGGCGGCCAAGAAGAGCCTGCGACTGCTGGAGGCCGCGGCACTTCCCGATCCGGCCGCGCGCGGCTTGCTCGTCAAGTCGCTCGCCGGCGGCTACCTGGTTCAGGAGCGCGACTTCGGCCGCATTGCCGAAAGCGATTTGAAGGTCGTCACCAAGCGCAAGCCGAGCAAGCGCGAGCTGGCCGACCTTTTGTTCGCCTTCCGGGTCGCCAAGCACGTCAAGTCCAACGCCATCGTCTACGCTAAGGGCCGCGCCACGGTCGGCATCGGCGCCGGACAGATGAGCCGGGTCGATTCGGCCCGCATCGCCGCCGCGAAAGCCAGCGAGGCCGGCGCAGCGGCCGGCGAAAAGAAGCTGCGCACCCAGGGTTCGGTGGTCGCCTCCGACGCCTTCTTCCCCTTCGCCGACGGCCTCTTGGCGGCGGTCGAGGCCGGCGCCACGGCGGCAATCCAGCCCGGCGGCTCGTTGCGCGACGACGAAGTGATCGCCGCCGCCGACCAGGCCGGGCTCGCCATGGTCATGACCGGCATGCGGCACTTCCGGCATTGAGAAGCGGCGGAGCCCTCCCCGTCCAGCGGTTTCCGTGCTAGGTCACCGACTCATAAAGCGCATCCAGATGCGTGCGGCGGCGAGCTTGACGATTGCAAGGTAGTTTGCGTCGTGTTTCTCGAAGCGGGTTGCGACAGCTCTGAAATGCTTGATCTTGCTGAAGA
>JBOHKJ010000152.1:0-2931 GCA_050728975.1 Kiloniellales bacterium
GGGTCGGATCGCCGACCGAATAGCCGCCCCACAGGAAGCTCACGATGGTGTCGCCGACGAGCGGGATCGCGGAGAACAGGTTGGTGATGACCGTCGCGCCCCAGAAGCTCATCTGTCCCCAGGGCAGCACGTAGCCCATGAAGGCGGTCGCCATCATGAGCAGCAGGATGACCACGCCGAGAATCCACAGCAACTCGCGCGGCTCCTTGTAGGAGCCGTAGTAGAGGCCGCGGAAGATGTGGATGTAGACGACGATGAAGAAGAACGACGCGCCGTTGCTGTGCATGTAGCGCAACAGCCAGCCGTAGTTGACGTCGCGCATGATGCGCTCCACCGAGTCGAAGGCATAGTCGACGTGCGGCGTGTACTGCATCGCCAGCATGATGCCGGTGACGATCATCAACACCAGGGCGAAGCCGGCGAGCGAGCCGAAATTCCACCAGTAGCTGAGATTGCGCGGCGCCGGGTAGGAGCTGCCGAGCGAATGGTCGATGAACGAGAAGACCGGCAGGCGGTATTCGATCCACCTGACGACGCGATTCGAGGTCTTGAATTCGGACATGATTCCCGGGGCTCCGCGCCTAGCCGATGCGGATCGTGGTGTCGTCGAGGAACTCGTAGGTCGGCACCGCCAGATTCTTCGGCGCCGGCCCCCTCCGGACACGGCCCGAGGTGTCGTAGTGCGAGCCGTGACAGGGACAGAACCAGCCACCGTAGTCGCCGTGCGGATCGTTCGGCTGCTGGCCCAAGGGAATGCATCCGAGGTGGGTACAGACGCCGACCACGATCAGCCATTCCGGCCGCTCGGCGCGCGCCGCGTCGGGCTGCGGATCAGGCAGCTGCTCCAGGTCGACCGAGCGCGCCGTATCGATCTCCGCCTGCGTCCGGTGGCGGATGAATACCGGGCTGCCGCGCCAGGTGACGGTGATGCTCTGGCCGACGGCGACCTGCGAGATGTCGACCTCGGTGGTCGAGAGCGCCAGCACGTCGGCAGCGGGATTCATGGAATCGATGATCGGCCAGACGGCCGCCGCAGTCCCGACCGCGCCCATCGCCCCCACGGCCAAGTACAGAAAATCTCTCCGGGTCTCTCCGCTATCGGCGTGCCCGGAGCTTAGGCTTTCGGCCATTTTTTCGTTCAGCCCCTGCAGGTCTTGCACCGGGCAAGGGGTATAGAGGAAATTCGCCGCGAAGGCAAAGCCCCCAAAAGCGATAAGATCGCGCGTGGAAAGCGAACTGAAACTAGCCCTTTATCAACCGGATATCCCGCAAAACACCGGGGCGCTGATCCGGCTCGGCGCCTGCCTGGGGGTGCCGCTCGATGTGATCGAGCCCTGCGGATTCCATCTCGACGAC
Source organism: Kiloniellales bacterium (assembly GCA_050728975.1). Classification (GTDB taxonomy): domain Bacteria; phylum Pseudomonadota; class Alphaproteobacteria; order Kiloniellales; family JBOHKJ01; genus JBOHKJ01. The sequence goes on from JBOHKJ010000152.1 coordinate 1,357, forward strand.
CGCCGACTGCGGCGCGCCGGACTCGACTATCTGGAGCGCGCCACGATCACCCGCCATCGCTCCTGGGATGCTTACCGGGCCGGCCTGTCGGGTCGGCTCATACTGCTCACCACCAGGGCCGCTGTGTCCTACGGTGAAGTCCGCTTCGCGCCGGGCGACAGCCTCCTGCTGGGACGCGAGAGCTGCGGGGTTCCCGAGGCGGTGCGGCAGCGCTGCGACGCCGCGGTCACGATCCCGATGCGCCCCGGCCTGCGTTCGCTGAACCAGGCGCTGGCGGCGACACTGGTCCTGGGGGAGGCCCTGCGCCAGGTCGGCGCGTTGGCCCGCTTGGCACACGCGACCCCTGCAACTTTTGCGAAGGCCGTCGAGCGATGAGCGGGGAGAGCGCCAAGATCTCCGATACCCGCAAGCGCGCGGCGCAGGCCTGGTTCGAAGCGCTGCGCGACCGCATCTGCGCTGCCCTCGAAGCGCTCGAGGATGCACTTCGCGAGCCGCCGATGCCGAGTTTCGCCGGCCGCCCGGCGGGTCGCTTCGAGCGCAAGCCCTGGCAGCGCGCGGAAGGCGGCGGCGGCACCATGGCCCTGATGCGCGGCCGGGTCTTCGAGAAGGTCGGCGTCAACGTCTCGACCGTATGGGGCAGCTTCCCGCCCGACTTCGCCAAGCAGGTTCCCGGCGCCGAACAGGATCCGCGCTTCTGGGCGAGCGGCATCTCGCTGGTCGCGCATCCGCACTCGCCCCGCGTGCCCGCGGTCCACCTGAACACCCGTCACATCGTCACCGCGCGCAGCTGGTTCGGCGGCGGCGGCGACCTCAATCCGATCTTCCCCGACGAGGCGGAGACCGCTGCATTCCACGCCGCCTTCAAGGCGGCCTGCGACCGCTTCGATCCCGACTACTATCCGCGCTTTAAGGCCTGGTGCGACGACTACTTCTTCATCGAACATCGCAAGGTCGCGCGCGGCGTCGGCGGCATCTTCTACGACTACCTCGGCGCCGGCCTGCCGGAGCACAATCCCTACGGCGGCAACTGGGAGCGCGACTTCGCCTTCACCAAGGCGGTGGGCGAAGCCTTCCTCGCGATCTATCCCGAGCTGGTGCGCGCCAAGATGATCCGGCCCTGGAGCGAGGCGGAGCGGCGCGAGCAGCTCGTCAAGCGCGGCCGCTACGCCGAGTTCAACCTGATCTACGATCGCGGCACCCAGTTCGGCCTCAAAACCGGCGGCAACGTCGAGGCGATCCTGATGTCGCTGCCGCCGCAAGCGGCCTGGCCTTAAGACTCCGCCGCGACCAGCGCGTCGAGGCGGGCAAGACAAGCCTCCCGATCCGCCGTAAAGCCGCCCGCGATCCACCAGTCCTCGACCTCGGCCAGGATCTCGCCGAGGCGCTGGCTCGAGGGGATGCCGCGCTCCAGCAGATCCTTGCCGCCAAGCGGAAACTTCCTCGGCGTCCAGGCACGCGCCTCGGCGATCGCCGCCTCAAGCCGCTCGCGCGGCGCAACACCGTCGCCAGCGGCCTTGCCGCGCGCCCAGCCGAGGCGCAGCAGGTTGCCGTAGCGGCGCGCGCCCAGATAGTAGA
>JBOHKJ010000153.1:0-12480 GCA_050728975.1 Kiloniellales bacterium
CAGTTGACGTCGACTCCGTTCAATACGTTCGCCGCCATGATCCCGGTCATCTCTTCCTGATGGAGCGGGTTCAGGATCGCCGAGGTCATGCCGGCGCCGGCCGCCATGGCGAGGAAGTTGGCGTTGAGCATGTGGCGATTGGGCAGGCCGAAGGAGATGTTGGAGGCGCCGCAGGTGGTGTTGACGCCCAGCTCCTCGCGCAGCCGGCGGATCAGGTGGAACGCTGCCCGGCCGGCGTTGCCGAGCGCCCCGATCGGCATCACCAGCGGGTCCACCACCACGTCGGCGCGCGGAATGCCGAAATCCGCGGCGCGCTCGACGATCTTCTTGGCGACTTCGTAGCGCACGTCGGGGTCTTCGGAGATTCCGGTCTCGTCGTTGGAGATCGCGACCACCGCGGCGCCATACTTCTTCACCAGCGGCAGCACGCTCTCCAACCGCTCCTCCTCGCCGGTCACCGAGTTGACTAGCGGCTTGCCCTGATAGACCGAGAGCCCGCTCTCCAGCGCGGCGACGATCGAGGAGTCGATCGACAGCGGCACGTCGACCAGCGACTGCACCAGCTTGATGGTCTCGGCCAAGATCGCCGGCTCGTCGGCGAGCGGGATGCCGGCGTTGACGTCCAGCATCTGGGCGCCGGCCTCGACCTGGGCCAGCGCGTCGGCGGTGACTGTGCTGTAGTCGCCGGCCGCCATCTCGGCCGCGAGCTTCTTGCGGCCGGTCGGATTGATCCGCTCGCCGATGATGCAAAAGGGCTGCTCGAAGCCGATCGCGACTTCCTTCTTGTGCGAGCTGACGACAGTGCGCGTCATGAGGGGATCTCTCCGGCTTTCGAGGGTGAGCGTCGGGGGCTTCGGGGTCCGGTGTCGCCTATTCGATGGGGCGGTCGACGGTGAAGCCGTTGCCGTCGGGGTGAATCGTGAAATCGCCCTCCTGAATGGCGGTCAGCCAGGCCGCGGTCTTGCGCAGCCCGCCCAGCGGATAGACGTGGAGGCCCTCGATGCCGCAGTCGGGATCGCTCGCCTTGTAGCGCGCGAGATCGAGCAGCAGCCTGTCGGGAGTCTGGAGCGTCATCAGGCGGGTAATATTCCGCGCCTGGCGGGTCAGCACGCGGATCGAGGGGCCGATGCCGCAGATGCGGGCGTGATTGATCAGCGTCTTGAGCGTCGCCAGCCCCGGAATGCCGACCCGGATCGGCAGCCTGTTGCCGGCGCGCGCGATCGCCCTGTCCCAGGCGATCACCGGCTCGGCCTCGAAGCAGAACTGGGTGGCGATGTAAAGCTGGGCGCTGCTCTGCGCGGCGTAGGCGTTCTTCCAGGCCAGCGCGCGCGCGAGCTCGCCGTCCTCGATGTCGGGGCTGCCCTCGGGATGGCCGGCGACGCCGATGCGTGCGACGCCGTGCTTCTCGAACAGGCCGCTTTCCAGGAGCTGCATCGAGTTGTCGAGCGCGCCCACCGGATGGGAGAGGCCGCCGGCCAGCGCGACTGCGGTGTCGACGCCGGCCTCCTCCTCCATGCGCTTCACGCCCTCCGCGAAGGCCGCGAGATCGGGGAAGGAGCGGGCGGCGAAGTGCGGCGCCGGACGGAAGCCCTCGGTCTTGAGACGCCTGGCGGTGGCGATGGTGTCGCCGAAATCGGAGCCGGCGAGAAAGGTCACCGAGACCGTGGTGCCGGGCGCCAGATAGGCCCGGTAGTCGGGAATCTTGGCGGCGGTGCCGGGCGTGGTTTCGACGCTGTAGCCGGCCACCAGGTCGATCACCTGTTGCTTAGCGATCTGGCCGAGATCGGTCATCGAGTCCTCGGGCAGGCGGGCAGTGTTGGTCCAGAGCACGATGTGACAGGCTCCCCGGGTTTCAGGACGCGGCCCCGCCGCTGGCGATCAGCGCCGCCAGGCGGGCTTCGTCGTATTCGGCGTTGAGGCGTTCGGCGGCGGCGGCCGCCTCTCGTTCCAGGTCGTCGCTGCAGGGCGTGGGCGAAGCGCGGCGCCACTCGCCGAGGTAGGCGTCGCTGTCGCGCAGGCCGGCGCGCATGGCGGCGCGGTCGATCGCCGTCTCGAAGCGCTCGCCGAGATGCCGCTTGGCGCTGGTTCGTCCGGACTTGGCGATCACCTGGGCCGGAATATCGCGCCAGTAGACCACCACTAGCTCGGCCATGGCGTTTCTCCCGCTGCGGCCCGGGCGATGAAGTCGCCGAGCTCGCCCATGCCGGTGCGGCGTTGCTCGAAGGCGAGCCCGAGGCGCTTGGCGGCCGCTTCGGCCTTGGCCAGCAGCTCCGGCTCGTCGCCCTGCGCCAGATAGACCAGCTTCTTGTAGTTGCCGAAGTAGTCGTCGCGCAACTCCGGATGGCGGTCGAGACCCAGGCCCTCGACGATCAGGCGATCGAAGTGACGCGCCAGATAGTCGGTGAGGTAGAACACCGCCGGCTCGGCGTCCGCTTGCACCAGGAACCGCTCGACGCCGGAATAGAAGGCGTAGCAGTGTGGGCCGTCGATCCGCTCGACGCCTTCCTCTTCCAGCACCTTGTCGAGCAGCCCGCCGCTTCCGCAATCGCCATAGAGGACGTAGATCCGCGAATAGGCTTCCCTGGCGGCGCGGATTTTCGCGCGCACGGCTTCGGGAATCCGCTCCGGCCGGTTGTGCAGCTGCGCCGGCAGGCAGGTCACGGTCAGTCCCTCGAAGCCGTTCACCCGGATCACTTCGACTATCTCCCGCGCCAGCGCGCCGCAGGCGATCAACAATGCGGGCGCGCGCGCTTGCCCTTTCGCTTGCTCGATCATGGGCGTCTCCGCCCGGCAGCCCGGCCCATGTCAGCTCGGGGTGCCTGCCATCTGGTTGTGTTTCCGCTTGATCAGCGACTTCGCCGTCTCGACCGCCACCGCGGCATCGCGGCAGTAGGCGTCGGCGCCGATCGCCTGCGCGAAGGCCTCGTTGAGCGGCGCTCCGCCGACCAGCACGATGTAGTCGTCGCGCAGCCCTTTTTCCTTCAGGGTGTCGATGACGACCTTCATATAGGGCATGGTCGTGGTCAGCAGCGCCGACATGCCGAGGATGTCCGGCTTGTGCTCGTCGAGCGCCGCCAGATAGTTCTCGACCGGATTGTTGATGCCGATGTTGACGACGTCGAAGCCGGCGCCCTCCATCATCATGGCGACCAGGTTCTTGCCGATGTCGTGGATGTCGCCCTTCACCGTGCCGATCACCATGCTGCCCATCTTGGGGGCGCCGGTCTCGGCGAGCAGCGGGCGCAGGATCGTCATGCCGGCTTTCATGGCGTTGGCGGCGAGCAGCACCTCCGGCACGAAGAGAATGCCGTCGCGGAAGTCGATGCCGACGATGCGCATGCCTTCGACCAGCGCCTTGGTCAGGGTGTCGTAGGGCGTCCACTTGCGCTCGAGGAGGATGTGGACCCCCTCTTCCACCTCTTCCTTGAGGCCGTCGTAGAGGTCGTCGTGCATCTGCGCCACCAGCTCCTCGTCGTTGAGGCTGCGCAGGTCGAGATCGTCCGAATCCGCCATGATCCATTCCACTTCCGGCCAGCCGAAAAGGCCCGCCAATTGCGGCCTATCTTGGGACTTTTCCGGGGCCCGGCGGCTCTATCGGCCGCGACGAGTCCTATCTGAAATGCGACTTGGACAGGGGGCGAAAAATTAAAGTCCGGCTTGAGGTTAGGGCCGGCCGGCCGCTAACCATGTCGGGGCCTGGCTAGACCGCGAGCAGGCGCCGGCGCAGCGCCTCGTCGGCCAGCAGCGCCTCGATCGGGCCGTCGTAGGCGACGCGGCCGCTTTCCAGCACCACCGCGCGCCGGGCGACCGCCGCGGCGAGCGCAAGGTTCTGTTCCGAGAGGATCACCGTCAGTCCCGCCGCCTCGAGCGCCTTCAGGCTGTCCGCCACTGTCCCGGCAAGCCGCGGGGCGAGGCCCGCCGACGGTTCGTCGAGCAGCAGGAGGCGCGGATTGCCGGCGAGCGTCCGGGCGAGCGCCAGCATCTGCTGCTCGCCGCCCGACAGCGTTCCGGCGCGCCGGTCCCTGAAGTCGGCGAGCGCCGGAAAGAGCGCGAACAGCCGCGCCTGGTCCCAGCTCGGCACGCCAGGCTTCGCCGCGCGGCGGCCGACCTCCAGGTTCTCGGCGACCGTCAGGCCGGCGAAGATGCGGCGCTCCTCCGGCACGTAACCGAGGCCGCGCGCCACCCGCTCGCGCGGCGCCAGCGAGCCCAGCCGTTCCTCGTTGAGCCGGATCGCGCCGCGGGCGAGCGGCAGCAGGCCCATGATGGCCTTCAGCGTGGTCGACTTGCCGGCACCGTTGCGGCCCAGCAGGGCCACCACCGAGCCCGCCGTGGCGTCGAACGACAAACCCTCGAGCGCCTGAGCTTGGCCATAGAAGACGTCGATGGAGTCGATTTGCAGCATGGTCACGAAGCCACCGCGTCGCTGCCGAGGTAGATCGCGCGGACCCGCGGATCGCCGCGCACCGCGTCGGGCTTGCCTTCCGCGATTCTGCGGCCGCGGTCGAGCACCAGGATGCGCTCGGCGAAGGTGAAGACCAGGTCGACGTCGTGCTCGGTGAAGAGCACTGCGAGGCCGCGTTGCTGCGCTTCGCTCACCGCCAGCTTCATCAGCAGATGGCGCTCGGCGCCGGCCAGCCCCGCGGTCGGCTCGTCGAGCAGCAGCAGGCGCGGCTGGGCGGCGAGCGCGATCGCCAGCTCGAGACGCTTGAGATCGCCGTAGGGCAGCGCGCCGCTGCGTTGGTCGGCGCGCGCGGCAAGCTCGACGCGCTCCAGCAGCGCGAGCGCCTCCTCCTTGAACAGTTGCGATCCGCCTCGCACCAGGTTGGCGGCGAGTTTGGCCTTGATCGCGAGCGCGACCTGCAGGTTTTCGGCGAGCGTCAGCGACGAGAAGGCGCCGGCGATCTGGAAGGTGCGGGCGAGCCCGAGCGGAACGCGCGCGTGGGCCGGCAGGCGTCCGATCGCGCGACCCTCGAGCTCGATGCTGCCGGAGTCGGCCGCGAGCTGTCCGCCGATCAGGTTGAAGCAGGTCGACTTGCCGGCGCCGTTGGGGCCGATCACCGCCACCACCTCTCCGGCACCGACATCGAAGCTTAGGGAGTCGAGCGCGCGCAGCCCGCCGAAAGACTTGGTGAGGCCGGCGATCTTCAGCAGCACGGTCGGTGCGCTCATGCGGCGCTCCTTCGGCGCGTTTCGTCCCAGCGCGCCCGAAGGCTGTCCAACAGGCCGGCGAGGCCGCTGGGCGCCAGGATCGCAAGCGCCAGCACGATCGCGCCGATAATGCCGCGCCAGAGATCGGTCGCCGCCGCCAGCTCGGCTTTGAGGCCGACCAGCAGCAGCGCGCCGACGAGCGGGCCGAGCAGCGCCTCGAGACCGCCCAACAGGAGGATCACCAGCGCGTCGATCGAGGTCGGGATCGAGAGCACGGCGGGAAAGACGCTGCCCTTGAGGAAGGCATAGAGACCGCCGGCGAGACCTGCGAAGGCGCCGGCGAGCGCGAAAGCGCGCCAGCGCTGGGCTTGCGGCGCGAGCCCCGAGGCCTCCGCGCGGCGCGGCTGATCGCGCAGCGCGCGCAGCGCATAGCCGAAGGGAGAGAACAGCAGGCGGCGCAGCGCGAGCAGCGCCAGCACCGCGAGCGTCAGCGTCAGGTAGTAGAAGGTCGTGGCGTCGGACGCCCAGGGGCTCGGCCAGACCCCGAGGATGCCGTTGTCGCCGCCGGTGACCGGCACCCACTGGAAGGCGATCGACCATAGGATCTGCGAGATCGCCAGCGTCAGCATCGCCAGATAGACGCCGGAGAGCCGCACGCAGAGCCAGCCGAAGGCGAGCGCGGCCAGGCCGGCGGCGAGCGGCGCGGCGAGGACCGCCGGCGCCATCGCCCAGCCGAGATGCTGGACCAGGAGTGCTGCCGCATAGGCGCCGAAGCCGAAGAAGGCGGCGTGGCCGAAGGAGATCATGCCGCCGAAGCCCATCATCAGCTGCAGCGACGCGGCGAACAGCGCGAAGATCAGCACCTCGCTCATCAAGCCGAGCGTGAAATCGCCGGCGATCAGCGGCAGCGCAAAAAGGAGCAGCAGGAGAAACGCCAGCGCCGCCTGGCCGCGCGGCGTCGCGGGCCGCAGCCCGGCCGCGCCGTCGACTTTATGCTCCTGCTCCGCCTCGGGCCGGCCGAGCAGGCCCTGCGGGCGCAGCGCCAACACCGCCGCCATCACCAGGAACAGCAGCACCAGAGTGATCTCGGGAAAGATCAGGATGCCGAAGGCCCCGAGCTCGCCGATCAGTACCGCGGCGAGGTAGGCGCCGGGCAGCGAGCCCATGCCGCCGACCACGACCACGACGAAGACCTCGGCAATGATATTGAGGTCCATGCCGAGGCTCGCCGCCTGGCGCGGCAGCTGCAGGGCGCCGCCCAAGCCGGCGAGCGCGGCGCCGAGGAACAGCACGCCGGTAAAGAGCAGCCGCTGGTCGATCCCCAGTGCCGCCACCATCTCGCGGTCCTCGGTCGCCGCGCGCACCAGGATGCCCCAGCGGCTGCGATGGAACAGCAGCCACAGCAGGCCCAGCACCGCCGGCCCGAGGGCGATCAGGAACAGGTCGTAGAGCGGCAGGCGCGCGCCGGCGAGACGCAGCGCACCTTCGAGACCGGGCGCGCGCGGTCCCAGCAGGTCCTGCGGACCCCAGATGGCGAGCGCGGCGTCCTGGACGATCAGCACCAGGGCGAAGGTCGCGACCAGCTGGAACAGCGGCGGCGCGCGATAGAGGCGGCGCAGCACCAGCACCTCGATGACGGCGCCCAGCAGGCCGACCAGCAGCGCCGCCAGCGGAAGCGAGAGCCAGAAGCCCACGCCGCCGAAGGCCGGCATCAGGCGGGCGGTCAGGCTGTAGGCCAGATAGGCGCCCAGCATGTAGAGCGAGCCGTGGGCGAAATTGACGATGCGGGTGACGCCGAAGATGATCGACAGCCCGCTCGCCACCAGGAACAGCGAGGAAGCGCTGGCGAGTCCGGTCAGGAACTGGGCGGCGAGGTAGCTCATCGCGGCGCCAGCCTAAAGCGGAATCCAATCAGAGCGGAATCCAATCAGGTCGAAGCGCCTGTTGCTTCCCTTCCGCCCGGCGGTCAGTCCACGGGGCGCAGGGCCTTCACGGCCTCGGCGTCGGGGAGATAGGCCGCGCCGTCGAGATAGCGCCACTCGACCATCCGGCCCTCGCCGTCCACCATCGCGGTCTTGCCGACGAAGGTTCCCATGGTGGTCTGCTGGTCGGACTCGCGAAAGGTAATCGGCCCGAAGGGCGTCTCGAGCTCCATTCCGCGGAACGCGGCGAGCAAGGCCTCGGTATCGGTCGATCCGGCGGTCTCGATCGCCTTGGCGATGGCGTTCAGCGTCACGTAGCCGACCACCGATCCCATGAACGGCAGCTCGTTGAAGCGCGTGCGATAGCGCTCGCGAAACTCGACATGCGCCGGCGTCTCGAACTGCTCTGGCGGATAGCCGGTGACGATCCAGCCCTCCGGCAGCTCCTTCTTGATCGGCGCCATCCACTCCGGCTCGCCGGTCAGCAGGCTGACCACCGCGCGCCCCTCGAACAGGCCGCGCGTGGTGCCTTCGCGCACGAACTGCGCAAGGTCGCTGCCGAAGGTGACATTGAAGATCGCCTCCGGGTCGCTGGCGGCCAGCGCCTGCACCGTCGGCCCGGCGTCGATCTTGAACAGCGCCGGCCATTGCTCGGCGACGAACTCCACGTCCGGCCGCTTTTGCTTCAGCAGCTCTTTGAAGGCGGCGACCGCCGACTGGCCGTATTCGTAGTTGGGGGCGACCGTGGCCCAGCGCTTGGCCGGCAGCTTCGCCGCCTCCTCGGCCAGCATCGCCGCCTGGACGTAGGTGCCCGGACGCAGGCGGAAGGTGTAGCGGTTGCCGTTCGCCCAGGCGATGGCGTCGGTCAGCGGCTCGGCGGCGATGAAGATCACCTGCTTCTGCTTGGCGAAGTCGGAGACCGCGAGGCCGACGTTGGACAGCAGCGTGCCCATCAGCAGCGTCACCTCCTCGCGCGCCACCAGCTCGTTGGCGACCGTCACGGCGTCGCCCGGCTTGGCGCCGTCGTCGCGGCTCACGACTTGGAGCGGGCGTCCGAGCACGCCGCCGGAAGCGTTGATCTCCTCCAGCGCGAGCTGCCAGCCCTGGCGATAGGGAATCGAGAAGGCCGGGAGCGCGGTGTAGCTGTTGAGGTCGCCCAGCTTGATCGGCTCGGCCGCGCCAGCCGGCAGCCCACCGCCCAGAATCGCGGTCAGCAGCAGGGTAGAGAGAAGACGCACCGCAGACATGGGCCTGGATCCCGCTTCGAAGAGGATGAGGTCCGCCCATTCCGAGGGGGCGGGGAGGGAGAATGCGGCCCTCCGGTTTTCCCGTCAAGCGGCGCAGAATCGCCACCTTTGCCCTGTCGCCCCACCTTTGCCCTGTCGCCCCACCTTTGCCCTGTCGAATGACGGAGGGGCGCGGCACAATGGCGCGCAGATGAACGACGACCGACGAGACGCCGCTCCCGACCGGAAGGAGGATGGCACGCGAAGGGACGGGCGCTTGCCACTCGGCGTCGCCATCGTCGGCGCCGGCCCGAGCGGCTTCTACGCCGCCGAAGCGATCCTGAAAGCCGGGATCGACTGCACGATCGATCTGCTCGATGCCTTGCCCAGTCCCTTCGGCCTCATCCGCGGCGGCGTCGCGCCCGATCACCAGACCACCAAGCGCGTCACCCGCGCCTACGAGAAGATCGCGAAGGATTCGCGCGTCCGCTATTTCGGCAACGTCGAGATCGGGCGCGACCTGGCGCTCGAAGAGCTGCGCCGACTTTACGATGCGGTGGTGCTGGCGGTCGGCGCGCCGCTCGACCGCCGGCTGGATATTCCCGGCGGCGACAAGGAGGGGGTCTACGGATCGGCTGCCTTCGTCGGCTGGTACAACGGCCATCCCGGTCACGTCGACCTGGCGCCCGGGCTGGATTGCGAGCGGGCGGTCGTGGTCGGCAACGGCAACGTCGCGCTCGACGTCGCGCGCGTCCTGGTGAAGACGCCGCAGGAGATGGCGTCGAGCGACCTGCCGGACTACGCGGCGCACGCGATCCACGGCGCGCCGATCCGCGAGGTGGTGGTGATCGGCCGTCGCGGGCCGCTCGAGACCAGGTTCTCGAACAAGGAGCTGAGCGAGCTCGCCGAGCTCGCCGACTGCAGCACGCTGGTCGACCCAGCCGAGCTGCCGGCGGGCGTCGATCCGGCGGAGGAGGAGCGCGAGCGGCGCGTCAAGGAGAAGAACCTGGCGACCTTTCGCGGCTTTGCCGCGACACCCGACGGCAGCAAGCGCAAGACGCTGCGCTTTCGCTTCTTCACCCGGCCGGTCGAGGTTCTGGGCGATGCGCGTGTCGAGGCGCTGCGCTGCGAGCGCACGGAGCTGAAGGAGGGGCGGGCGGTCGGCACCGGCCGCTTCTTCGACATTCCCTGCGGCCTCGTCGTTGCCGCCATCGGCTATCGCATGGCTGCCCTGCAAGGCCTGGCGATCGATCCCGCCGACGGGACTGTGGTTAACGACGACGGACGGGTGGAGCGTGGGCTCTACGTGGTCGGCTGGGCGCGCCGCGGCCCGGTCGGGGTGATCGGCAGCAGCAAGCCGGACGGCGATTCCGTCGCCCGCTGGATCGCCGAAGACTTGACCGCAAGCGGCAAGGAGGGCCGCAAAGGCTTGGAAAAGCTGCTTTCGGAGCGCGGCCGGCGGAGCGTCAGCTTCGCCGACTGGCTGCGGATCGCCAAAGCCGAAGAAACCGCCGCCAGCCCCGGCGCGCCGCGCCGCAAGCTCACCACGGTCGAGGAGATGCTGGCAGTGCTCGACCGGCCGGCCGCGGCCGAGCCGGCGCCCCGCGCAGCCAAAACCTTACAAAATCCAGGGATGACGGGCGGCCCGCCGCGTACTAAGTGATAGGGCAACGGGGCCGGCCAACGGCCCCGTAACCCCCTTAAAAGACCGGCTGCGGGCGGCGCCGGAGGCGAGGACGAGAAGCACAATGGAAGGGACGACGGCTCTCGAGCGGAGCAAGCCGACTCGTCGCGAGGTCGAATCCGCGGTGGTGCGTTTCGCCGGCGATTCCGGCGACGGCATGCAGCTGGCCGGCAGCCGCTTCACCGAGGCGACCGCGCTCGCCGGCAACGACCTCGCCACCTTCCCCGACTTTCCCGCCGAGATACGCGCGCCCGCCGGCACGACGTTCGGCGTCTCCGCCTATCAGATCAATTTCGGCGCGCGGCGCATCCTGACTTCGGGCGATCAGCTCGACGTGCTGGTCGCGATGAATCCGGCGGCGCTCAAGACCAATCTCGGCGACGTCAAGCCCGGCGGCCTGGTCATCGTCGACAGCGGGGCGTTCGTCGAGAAGAACCTCCGCAAGGCCGGCTACGACACCGACCCGCTCGAGAGCGGGCAGCTTGGCGCCTACCGTCTCTTCAAGGTCGACATGTCGCAGCTGACGCTCGAAGCGGTGAAATCCTTCGAGCTCGGCAACAAGGAGTCGCTGCGCTGCAAGAATCTCTGGGCCTTGGGCCTGGCGTTCTGGATGTTCGATCGCTCGCGCGACACCACAGTCCAATGGCTGAAGACGCGTTTCGCCAAGCGGCCGGAGATTGCCGAGGCCAACATCGCCGCGCTCAACGCCGGCCACGCCTTCGGCGAGACCGCGGAGATCGGCGACCTCGCGGCCTACGTGGTGCCGCCGGCCGAAATCGCGCCGGGCACCTATCGCAACGTCACCGGGACCGAGGCGCTGGCCTGGGGGCTGATCGCCGGCAGCCAGGCGGCCGAGCTGAAGCTGGTGTTCTGCTCCTATCCGATCACGCCAGCCTCCAGCATCCTGCACCTGCTGGCGCGCCATAAGGCCGAGGGCGTGGTGACCTTCCAGGCCGAGGACGAGATCGCCGCGATCTGCGCTGCCATCGGCGCCTCCTACGCCGGCTCGATCGGCGTCACCTCCAGCTCCGGGCCCGGCGTCGCCTTGAAGGGCGAGGCTCTGGGCCTCGCGATCGCCGCCGAGCTGCCGCTGGTGCTGGTCAACTCGCAGCGCGCCGGGCCCTCCACCGGCATGCCGACCAAGACCGAGCAGTCCGACCTCTATCAGGCGGTGTTCGGCCGCAACGCCGATGCGCCGCTGCCGGTGCTGGCGGCGCGCTCGCCGGCCGACTGCTTCGCGGTGGCGATCGAGGCGGTGCGCCTCGCGACGCGCTACATGACGCCGGTGATCCTGCTGTCCGACGGCTACCTCGCCAACGCGTCCGAGCCCTGGCTGCTGCCGGACGTCGCCGGGCTGCCGCGCTTCCCGGTTGCCTTCCGCACCGACCCGGCGGGCTTCCAGCCGTTCCTGCGCGACGAGACGACGCTGGCGCGGCCCTGGGTCAAGCCCGGCACGCCGGCGATGATGCATCGGATCGGCGGCCTGGAGCGTGCGAGCGACAGCGGCGACATCTCCTACGATCCCGCCAACCACCAGCGCATGACCGATCTGCGCGCCGCCAAGATCGCCGGCATCGCCGAGGACATTCCCGAACAGGCCTTCGAGCAGGGCGCGCCCGCAGAGGGCAAGCGCGGCGCTCTCGCGATCGTCGGCTGGGGCTCGACCTATGGGCCGATCGCGCGCGCGGTCGCCAACCTGCGCGACGAGGGCCTGGACGTGGCGCAACTGCACCTGCGCCACATCTGGCCGCTGCCGCGCAACCTCGGCGCGCTGCTGCGCCGCTTCGACCACGTCCTGGTGCCGGAGATGAACAACGGGCAGCTGGTGACGCTGCTGCGCGCGCAGTACCTGGTCGACGCCAAGGGGCTGAACAAGGTGACCGGCAAGCCCTTCGCGATCGCCGAGATCGAGGCGGCGGTGCGCCGCTGCCTGGCTGCCTGAAGAGGATCGAAGAGCTCAGATGAACGTTGCCGCCGTTCCCGCCAAGCCGAGCGCCAAGGACTACGCCTCCGATCAGGAGGTGCGCTGGTGCCCAGGCTGCGGAGACTACGCCGTCCTGAAGGCGGTGCAGAAGACGCTCGCCGACATCGAGGCGCCGCTGGAGAAGACGGTGTTCGTCTCGGGCATCGGCTGCGCGGCACGCTTCCCCTATTACATGTCGACCTACGGCTTCCATACGATCCACGGGCGCGCGCCGGCGATCGCCACCGGCATCAAGCTCGCCAATCCCGAGCTCGACGTCTGGGTTGCCACCGGCGACGGCGACGCCTTGTCGATCGGCGGCAATCACCTGCTGCACATCCTGCGCCGCAACGTCGATGTGCAGATCCTGCTGTTCAACAACCAGATCTACGGCCTCACCAAGGGTCAGTATTCGCCGACCTCGCGGATCGGCACGCGCTCGCCCTCGACCCCCGGCGGCTCGATCGAGCGCCCGGTCTCGGCGGCGGCCTTCGCGCTCGGCGCCGGCGCGCGCTTCGTCGCCCGCGGGGTCGACAC
>JBOHKJ010000154.1:0-13595 GCA_050728975.1 Kiloniellales bacterium
CACCATGAGCCTGCGCCCCGGCGACACCACCGAGCTTCGCGAGAACATGACCTTCCATTTCATGACCGGTCTCTGGATGGATACCTGGGGTTTCGAGACCACCGAAAGCATCGTCATCAGGAACGGCGCGCCCGAGTGCCTGGCCTCGGTGCCGCGCAAGCTCTTCGTCAAGGACTGATCCATGCCAGCCAATCCCATCGTCGCGTCGGTCGACTTCACGCGCGACGGCGTGCAGCACGGGCATCTGCGGCTGCCCCATAGCCGCGACGATTCGGCCTGGGGCTCGGTGCTGATCCCGATTACCGTGGTCAAGAACGGTGCGGGGCCAACCGCGCTGCTGACCGGCGCCAACCATGGCGACGAGTACGAGGGACCGCTGGCGCTCTTCGATCTGGCCTCGCGCCTGGGCGCGGAGGAGATCGCGGGCCGCGTCATTGTCGTGCCGGCAATGAACTATCCGGCCTTCCGCGCCGGGACCCGCACCTCGCCGATCGACCGGGGCAACCTCAATCGCGCCTTTCCCGGCAGGCCCGACGGTGCGGTCACCGAGAAGATAGCCGACTATTTCCACCGCACGCTGGTCCCGCTCGCCGACATTGCGCTCGACATCCACTCCGGCGGCAAGACGCTAGAGTTCCTGCCGTTCGCCGCCTGTCACGTTCTCGACGACAAGACGCAGGAAGGGCGCTGCGCTGCCGCGGTCGAGGCCTTCAACGCGCCCTATTCGATGCGGTTGCTGGAAATCGATTCGGTCGGGATGTACGACAGCTCGGTGGAGGAGCAGGGCAAGGTCTTCATCTCGACCGAGCTCGGCGGCGGCGGCACCGCGACCGTGCGTTCGGCGGGAATTGCTAAGCGCGGCGTACGCAATTTGCTGATTCATGCCGGCATTCTGAAGGGCGAGCCGGAGCATGGCGCGTCCCAGTGGCTCGACATGCCGTCCGCCGACTGCTTCGCCTTCGCCGAGCACGACGGGCTGATCGAGCCGGCGGTCGATCTCGGCGGCAAAGTCCAAAAGGGCGACATTCTTGCGCGCGTGTGGCCGGTCGAGCGCAGCGGCACCAAACCGGCCGAGTATCGGGCGCGGATGGAGGGGATTCTTTCGGCCCGTCACTTCCCCGGACTGATCAAGGCCGGCGATTGCCTGGCGGTTCTGGCGATCCCCTTGTAACTCGCGATATTACAGTAAGTTAAGATACGATTCTTCTGCGTTGCATGAACGCCTGCGGCGCGCGCGCCGGCGTGCGGTCGTGTGCCTGCGTCGTCGGACGGCCACGGTGACGAAAGAAACGCACCGGCCGCGCCCCGGCCTTAACCGATACCTAACCAGAATTAACAATGATTGCGGAGAGACGCTTTTCCTCTTAGCGCCGTAGTACGTAGGTCAGTCAAACCGATACCCCCTCAGGGGTCGTGAAGCAGAATAATCCATGGCGAGTCAAACCAGAATCGAGACCATCGAGCCCCCCGAACTCACTCATTCGCATGTAGAGCCGCTCCTCGAGCGGATCGAAAAGAGCTTCAAGGTCGCGGAGGTGCCGCAGCGCACGGTGCCGAAGCCGCGCCGACAGCGACAGACATGGCCCTGGGTCGGCGCGTTGCTTCTGCTGCTGGTCGCAATCGCCGGCGGCCTCTATCTCTGGCGGGGCACTGGTTCAGGCGCTCCGGCCTATCTGACCGTCGAGGTCGAGCGCGGCAACATCGAAGACAGCACGATCGCGACCGGGACGTTGCAGCCATTCGATTTCGTCGATGTCGGCACTCAGGTTTCCGGTCAGCTTCGCAGCATTCATGTCGAGGTCGGCAACGAAGTGCGCGAGGGGGATCTGCTCGCCGAGATCGATCCGACGATCTATCGCTCGCGCGTCGAGGGCACTAAAGCTGAGCTGCTTGCACTGAAGGCCCAGCTGGCCGACCGCCAAGCCCAGCTGGTGCTGGCCGGGCAGCAGCTGGAGCGCCAACGACAACTGATGGCGGCGAGGGCGACCAGCGAACAGGCGTTGCAGAGTGCCGTCGCGTCTCACAAGTCTGCCGCCGCTCAGGTCACAGCCCTGAAGGCGCAGATTCAGAACACCGAATCGACCTTGAACGGCGAGGTCGCCAGTCTCGGTTACACAGTGATCCGTGCTCCTATGGCCGGCACCGTGGTCTCGTTGTCGGCCAAGCAGGGGCAGACCCTCAATGCCAATCAGCAGGCGCCGGTGATCCTTCGCATCGCCAACCTTTCGACCATGACGGTCACTGCCCAGGTCTCGGAGGCCGACATCGGCCGGCTCGAAAACGGCATGGACGTCTATTTCACGACGCTGGGACGGCCGGATCGCAAGTGGCGGGGCCAGCTGCGCAAGATTCTGCCGACGCCGAGCGTGGTCAACAATGTGGTGCTTTACAGCGCGCTCTTCGACGTACCGAATCCCAATCGCCAGTTGATGACCCAAATGACGGCCCAGGTTTTCTTCGTCTCGGCGCGCGCCGAAGATGCGCTGCTGGTGCCGCTCGGCGCACTGCAGCCCCTTGGCGGCAAGCAACCAAGGGACGTCGCAGGCGAGAGCGGCGCGGACGTGAGGCGCTACAAGGTTCAGGTGCAGCAGTCCGACGGAACGCTCGACGAGCGGATCGTCACCGTCGGTGTCACCAATCGCGTCGACGCCCAGATCGTCGAGGGGCTCGCCGAAGGCGACCGGGTGGTGATCGGCCGCTCGAGGTCTGCCGGTTCAGCCGATCGCTCGGCCGCTGTGCGCCTGCCGCGCCTGTCGTGAGCGCGGCGCCCCTCATAGAGCTGGCCGGGGTCACCAAGACCTATAACAGGGGCGACCTCTCGGTGGAGGTGCTGCACGGCATCTCGCTCACCATCCGGGCCGGCGAGTTCGTCGCGATCAAGGGCACCTCCGGCTCGGGCAAGTCGACGCTGATGAACCTGCTGGGCTGCATCGACCAGCCGAGCAGCGGGCAGTATCTGTTCTGCGGCGTCGACGTCACGACGCTCGCTCCCGACGAAGTGGCTCGCTTGCGGCGCGACGCCTTCGGCTTCGTGTTTCAGAGCTTCAATCTCATTCCTGGCGCCAGCGCGGTCGAAAACGTCGAGGTACCGGCCATCTATGCCGGCACGCCTGCTTGGGAGCGGCGCGAGCGTGCCGAGCGGCTGTTGTCGATGCTGGGCCTCGGAGAGCGTCTCGATCACCAGCCCAATCAGCTCTCCGGCGGCCAGCAGCAGCGTACTGCTGTCGCGCGCGCCCTCATGAACGGCGGCAAAGTGATCTTTGCCGACGAGCCGACCGGAGCGCTCGACAGCCAAAGCAGCACCGAAGTCATGGCGCTGCTCCGGCAGCTTCACGGCGAAGGCCATACCATCATTCTGATTACCCACGACGACAAGGTCGCGCAATGCGCCGAGCGCATCATCGAATTCCGCGACGGTGCAATCGTCTCCGATAGCGGCCTCAGGCGCCTCTCGGTCGTCAGGGCGCCGGCGGCGACCGACTTCGGCGGAGCGCGTGGTGGCTCCCTGCTGGCGGAAGCACGCGAGGCTTTCCGCATGGCGTTGCGCGCGCTCCGCGCCAATCGGCTGCGGACTCTCTTGACGCTGCTGGGAATTGTGATCGGCGTCGCCTCGGTGATCGCCATGCTGGCGGTGGGAGACGGCGCCAAGCAGCAGGTGCTGGACCGGATCTCCTCCATGGGGACCAATCTGCTGGTGGTGCGGCCGGGCACACCGCATACGCGCGGGTCGCGTGGCGCCTACGATACCCTGGTGCCCACCGACGTCGACGCGATTGCCCGCCTGCCGAACGTCGTGGCCGCGCTGCCCGAAGTGACCGGGAACGCGGTTCTGCGATTCGGGAACGCGGACTACGAGGCGCAGGTCAACGCAACGGGCCCCGACCTGCCAGTCGTTCGCGACTGGCGCGTGGCCAGCGGCAGCTTCTTCGGCGAGGCCGACGTGACCGGCTATGCGCCGGTGGTCGTTCTTGGGCAGACCGTGGCCGACCGGCTCTATCCGTCCGGGGCCGACCCGATCGGCAGCCTGGTCGTCATCGACAACGTTGCCTTCCGGGTAATCGGCGTCATGGCTATCAAGGGCGCTTCGCCCTGGGGCTCTGACCTCGACGACGTGGCCTTCGTCCCGGTCTCGACCGGCTCGCTCCGGCTGTTCGGGCGGACGCATCTGCGCTCGATCACGGTGCTGGTCGACGATCTCTCGCAGATCGATTCGACCGAAGACGCGGTACGCCAGCTCTTGATCCAGCGCCATCGGGTCGAGGACTTCAGGATCCGCAACACCGCCTCGGTCATGGCAACGGCTTCGGAGACCTCCGGCACGTTGACACTGCTCCTCGGCTCGATCGCTGCCATATCGCTCCTGGTCGGCGGGATCGGCGTCATGAACATCATGCTGGTGAGCGTGACCGAGCGGACCCGGGAGATCGGCATCCGCATGGCGGTCGGCGCGCGCACCGCCGACATCCTGCAGCAGTTCCTGATCGAGGCCGTGGTGGTCTCCGGGATCGGCGGCCTGGTCGGCGCGGCGGGCGGCCTTGCGGCCGCTTCCTTGCTCGAGCGGCTCGGGATGCCGGTCGTGTTGTCGTCTTCTCCGGTGCTGCTTGCCTTCGGTTGCGCCTTTGCGACCGGACTGGTCTTCGGCTATCTGCCGGCGCGCAAGGCGGCCCACCTCAATCCGGTGGTCGCCCTGGGGGCGAAGTGATGACAGGGCGGATTGCAAAGAGGGCGCTCGCGCGGCTTGCAATAGAAGCGGCGTTTTTTCTTGCCCTTGCCGGCTGCAGTCTGGTGCCGGACTACGAGCGCCCCGAGGTAGCGATTCCGCCGGACTGGAAGACGCAGCTCGCCACCGCGACGCCGGTGGACTGGCCGTCGCGCGACTGGTGGCGCGGCTATGGCTCCCCCTCGCTCGATAAGCTCATCGCAACGGCGCAGAGCAACAACACCGACATCGGCGCGGCGGCGGCCCGCGTTCTTCAAGCGGACGCTCAAGCGCGCATCGCCGGCGCGCCGCTGGTGCCGGGCGTCGAACTCGCGGCCAGCGCGGACCGGCAATGGAACTGGTCGACTGCGGCAGCCTCCTCGAAGGCCAGCGATTTCGCCACCAGTCTCGCCACCAGCTACGAGCTGGACCTCTTCGGCCGAAACCGGGCGGCTTTGCTCGCCGCGGAAGTTTCGGTGCTGCGCAGCCGCTTTGACCGCGACACCGTGGCGATCGCCGTCACCGCCGACGTGGCGACGAGCTACTTCCAGCTCTTGCAACTGCGCGACCGTCTCACGGTGGCGCGCCGAAACCTTACCATTGCCCAGGATATTCTGCGGATCGTCGAGGCCCGGGTCGACGCGGGTGCGGCCTCGCCGCTCGAGCTGGCCCAGCAGCGCACAGCGGTCGCCAATCAGCGCGCCGCTATCCCGCCGCTGGAAACGCAATTGCGTCAGACCGAGACCGCGCTCGCGATTCTGCTGGGCGAGACGCCCGGATCGCTGGAAGGCGTGGGCGGCGCGCTCACGGCGATCGATCCGCCATCGATCGACCCCGGCCTGCCGTCCGGACTGCTGATCCGCCGGCCGGATGTGCAGGCGGCCGAGGCGGCGCTGATCGCCGCCAATGCCGACATCGGCGCTGCGCGGGCGGCCTTCTTTCCCTCGCTCGATCTCAGCCTTCGCGGCAGCCTTGGCGCGCCGCTCGTCGGCACCGTCTTCGATCCGGTCGGTACCTCGGTCAACGTCGCCGCGGGCCTGGTGCAGACCATTTTCGACGGCGGACGGATCGCAGGTCAGGTCGATCTGGCCGAGGGACGCAAGCTCGAGCTGATCGAAGGCTACAGACAAGCCGTGATCTCGGCTTTCGGCGACGTCGAGGATGCTCTGATTGCGCTCGATCGATCGGGGGCGGAAGAGACTTTGCGGATCCAGGCCCTCGAGCAGGCGCGTCTGGCCTACCAGCTGGCCGAAACGCGCTATCGCGCCGGTGCGGAGGATTTGCTGACGGTGCTGGATGCACAGCGCAGCCTCTATCAGGCCGAGGATGCTGTCGTGCAGACCCGCGCCGGACGGCTTCAGGCGTCGGTCGCACTCTATCGGGCCCTCGGCGGCGGCTGGGAGCGCGACAGCTCGGCCGGTTGAGCTTTTCTCGCGCTCCGGCGATCTCCATATAGAGATGCGAGCGAGCGCTCGGGAGCCAACGCATTCCCGTTTGAGTCCTCAAAGCCTTTGCTCTTGGCGGACGTTTTTCGGAGCCGCTACCCTGCCGGCTCCGTAGCGCTCGGAGCCGGGCGAAGTCATCCTCCTTACTGGCTGGAGAAGAATGTAGTCGATGAGCGAGCAAGGGAGCGACGAGAGGCCGTTCTACCGGTTCCACGTGTTTTGCTGCGTGAACCGGCGCGAGGCGGGCCATCCGCGCAGCTGCTGCGCCGACCGCGGGTCGGTGGCGCTGCGCGACTACATGAAGGACCGCGTCAAGAAGCTCGGGATCGAGAACATCCGGATCAACCAGGCGGGCTGCATGGAGCGTTGCGAGCTCGGGCCGGCGATGGTGGTCTACCCGGAGGGGGTCTGGTACGGCTATCGGAACGAGGCGGACATCGACCAGATCCTGGAGGAGCACCTCCTCGGCGGCCGGCCGGTCGAGCGTCTGCTGCTGGCCAACGACCAGAAGCTGCCGAAATTCGCCGGGCGCGAGGCGCTGACGCTGAGGGTGGCGGCGGTTACGACGCTCACCGGCGGGAGCCACGAGATCAAGAGCTTCGAGCTCAGGGCGCCTGACGGCGGGCTGCTGCCGGTCTTCGAGGCCGGGGCCCACATCGATGTGGTGACGGCGAGCGGCGAGCGGCGCTCCTACTCGCTGGCCAACGCGCCTGGCGAGCGCGACCGCTACCTGGTGGGGGTGCTGCGGGAGAAGGACGGTCGCGGTGGCTCGGCCTGGATACACGAGGCGGTCAAGGCCGGCGATACGATCACCGTGCTGCCGCCGCTCAACAACTTCCCGCTCCACCAGGAGGCGAGCGAGCACATCCTGATCGGCGGCGGGATCGGCATCACCCCCCTGCTGGCCATGGGCCATCGCTTGAAGGCGCTCGGCGCCAACACGACGCTCCACTACTGCACCCGCAGCCCCGGCGCCACCGCCTTCCTGGCAGAGGCGAGCGCGCTGTTCGGCGAGCGCCTGATGCTCTATCACGACGGCGGCGAGCCCGGCTGCGGCATCGATCTCGGCGCCACGCTGGCGGCCCGTCCCGAAGGCGCGCACCTCTACATCTGCGGTCCGCTCGGCCTGCTGGCCGCGGCCCGCGCGGCCTCTGCCCACTGGCCCCAGGGCACGGTCCACTTCGAGCTCTTCGCGCCGCCGGCGCCGGCTCCCCACCAGCCCGACCAGGCCTTCGAGATCTTCCTCTCGCGGCGCAAGCAGACGCTCACCGTCCCGGCCGACCGATCGATCCTCGAGGTGCTGCGCGCAGCGGGGGTGGCGATCGACTATTCCTGCGAAGCCGGCATCTGCGGCACCTGCCGCACCCGCCTCATCAGCGGCGAGCCGGACCATCGCGACGAGGTGCTGACCCCGGCCGAGAAGGCCGCCAAGGCTGATATCATGGTCTGCATCTCCCGCGCCAAGCCGGGCCAGAAACTGGTCCTCGACATCTAGGTCGGCGAGGCCGGTATCGACGCGGATCGGCCGTCAAGCGCCCATTCGGCTCTTGAACAGCACGCGTTGGGCGGGAAAGCTGACGATGGCGAGCGTTCCAACGTCCGGCGTGCTCTCGATCTCCAGGAGTCCGCCGTGCAGGTTGACCAGCGAGCGGGTCAACGGCAGGCCGAGACCTGTGCCTTCGAAGTTGCGAACGAGAGCGCCTTTCGCTCGGCCGAAGGGCTCGAAAGCGCGCTCGAGATCTTCGGCGCTCATGCCGACGCCGGTATCCGAGACCTTGATCACCAGCTCGCCGCTCCGACAGGCCTCGGCGCTGATCTCGACCCGGCCTGCTGGCGGCGTGAACTTCAAGGCATTGGACAGGAGGTTGAGCAAAATCTGCTGGACCATGCGCTGGTCGGCGCGCAGTCGCGGCAGATTGGGTTCGATCCGGACTTTGACCGTCACCTTCGCAGCCTTGGCTTGCCCGTGCGTGATATTTACAGCAGTGGCAATACTTCGCTCGAGGTCGACCGTGTCGTCGGCGGGTTCGTGTTTGCCGGCCTCGATCTTGGCGAGGTCGAGAAGGTCGTCGATGACTCTGATCAGGTACTCGCCGCTCTTGTGAATGTCCTTGGCGTATTCGATATAGCGCTGGCTCCCTAATGGACCAAAGATCTCGCTTTCCATCACTTCCGAGAAGCCGATGATGGCGTTCAGCGGGGTGCGCAGCTCGTGACTGGTGTTGGCCAGCAGCTCCGACTTGCTGCGGTTGGCAAGCTCGGCCTTCTCCTTGGCCGCACGCAGCTTCTTTTCGGCGTGCCGGTAAGCGGTGATGTCGGTCTGGACGATGACCGTGCCGCCGTCCCGCGTGCTGCGGTCGCGGACTTGCAGCCAACGCCCGTCCGAAAGCTCGATCTCGAATGTGCCGACCTGCGTGCGATGGTACTCGAGGCGCTCGGCTACGTATTCGGCCTCGCGCCCGATCGCATTGACGATGCCGGCATTGCCGATGTCGCGGGAGACCAGTTCCTCGAATGAGATGCCGACCAGATCATTGGCCCGCCCGGCCCGCTGCTCTCCCAGGAAACGGCTGTTGCAGATAACCAGGCGGTCTTCGGCGTCGAACACCGCCAGAGCCTCTGACATGCTTTCGAGCGCGGTCTCGAGGCGTGCCTGGACGGCATTTTCGCTGGCCCGCCCCGTCAGGAGTCGCTCGATGAAGTCGCGGTCGTCGAGCTGGCGGGTGACGCTCTCGCAGAATCGTCGATTGAGGAACCAGCCGAGTCCGCCAAGCGCGACCATGAACATAAGCGCCGTTGCGCCGGTCGCGATCGACGGTGCCGGTCCGGCCGAGACGAATCCGAGCGCGGTCGGCAGTAGGGCGGGGAGAAGGAATGCCATTGCGGCCGGCGGATACCAGGCGCAGACCGCGAGCGAGAGCATGGCTTGGCCAAGAACGGTCAGCGCCAGCAACGTCTGCTGGTCGGCCTCGAGGAGTGGAACGAACAGGAAGCCTGCGGCGCCCCATGCCAGCCCGGCCGCCAAAAGGGTCAACGCGTAGAGCCCAGTCCAGAGACCAACCCGCTCGGATCGAACCTTTGTCTCGCGGTAGCGATTGGTCAGCAGCGCCTGGGCGGCGACGGCCAGCAGGATAATTACGACGATGGCCTGCAGTGGCCGGACCGGAACGGTACCGTCGAGGACCAGAAGCGCCAGACCGCAGGACAGCACGAGGCTGAACTGAAGCCACACGCCGTATTCGCATAGAAGCGTGAGCCGCGCGGCGGCCATTTGCTGCGCGCGATTTTCCGCTGGCGGAGCATCGCTGCTGCGCCCGACCGTTCGAGGGGCGGATATCATCGTCGAAGTCGTCATCTGAGTCCGAGTCTCACTCGAGGCGCGCTCCGCCCCCGTTTGGCCCCCAGCGGCTCCGGTAACCTATTGTCCCTAGGGAATCTTATCGCCTGCACGATGATAGGGCCGATGCGTTAACTCGAAGTTTCGGGCAGGTGGCCAGGGTTGCCGTTTCTCGCCAGCGGACTCCGGCGGCCGTTAAGAAGTGTTGACGACCCGAGCGAGCGGCCGGGACGAGGGGCGCTCGCCACCATTGCGCGTAGTGCCAAGCGGTTTGGCCGCGCCGGAGGAGCAGCCGGCATCGCCCGCTGGCGGCGCCGGTCGCTTCAGGCCAAGGCTCTGATTTCACACAACAAGGCATCTATCCTAAGGCCGCTCCGGCCCGGCTCCGGGCGGGCTCGCCGGGGGATCGATAAAAAATATCTCGACTGCTACGGAATCCGGTGACAGGGCTCTCGCCATGGCGTAAGGTTAACTCATTGGGTTAACTCACTTTACAAAGGGGGTCAGGGGCTCCATGGGGCACACTTACATGCGCGGCGCTGACGGTCGCGTTTATCGGGCCACCGCAGGGGACTGGCAGGTGGTCGAGTCGAATGAAGACGCTGCGGCAGCGCAGCTGTCGACCGAGGCTTTGGAAGGGGTGACGGATCATCGCTCCACACGGGCCGTGATCGAGCCGGGCGATCAGCTTTCGGCACGCGCAGTGATTGAGCCGGGCGACCAAGGCGCAGTGCGCGCCGTGGTGGAGCCGGGCGATCATCTCGCCACACGCGCAGTCGTCGAGCCGGGCGATCAGATCTCGGCACGGGCGGTCGTAGAGCCGGGCGATCATCTCGCTGCGCGAGCCGTGGTGGAGCCAGGCGATCATCTTTCGGCACGGGCCGTCGTCGAGCCGGGCGATCATCTCTCGGCACGGGCGGTCGTCGAGCCGGGTGATCACCTCTCGGCACGCGCCGTGGTCGAGCCGGGCGATAGCCTGACGGCATAGCGTCGGACCTTCTCGGAGCCAGGTCCGAAGTCGAGGGCCCCAACAGTCGGGCCATGCTTCGCCGCGTACAGCGGAGCGTCCCGAGGGGCCGCGGTTTTCGGACCGGCGGGAAGTACGAGCAGAGGCGGGGGCAGCAGAAAACGCTGCCCCCGTTTTGCTGCCACCTGGAGCAGGCAACCCTACCGCAGCCTCGCCAAGAAAAATGAGCTCCTTGGAAAACCCGCTCCGCTCGCTGCCACTGCACGCTTTGCTGGAATCCGAGCCGGATCTGCATCGCAAAGGCTACATCTCCGGAACACATCGCCTGGTCGCGCCGCGGGAGACGCTGGCGCGCGTCTCGCGTTTCATGCCGGTCATCGGCATAACCCGAATCGCGAACGTTACCGGGCTGGACAAGATCGGCATTCCGGTGGTGATGGTATGCCGGCCGAATTCGCGCTCGGTCTCGGTGTCTCAGGGTAAAGGCATCGATCTCGATGCCGCCAAGGCCTCGGGCCTTATGGAATCCATCGAGTCGTTCCACGCCGAGCGCATCTCGCTGCCGCTCAAGCTCGGCAGCTACGAGGACCTCCGCTACAGCCACGACCTGATCGAGGTGTCGCGCCTGCCGCGCCACAGCGACAGCTGGTTCACACCCTACGCGCGCCTGCTGTGGATCTGCGGTCATGACCTGATGACCGACCGGCCGCTGTGGCTGCCTTACGAGATGGTCCATCTGGACTATACGCTGCCGCTGCCGACCGGCTCCGGCTGCTTCGTTCCGAGCTCCAACGGCCTGGCTTCGGGCAACCATATCCTCGAGGCGATCGGCCACGGCATCAGCGAAGTCATCGAGCGCGACGCGACGACGCTCTGGCATCTGCTCGGCGAGGATCGCCGGAACCGCACGCGCATCGACTTGGCGACCGTCGAGGATCGGCACTGCAGGTTCCTGCTGGCCAGGTTCGAGACGGCCGGGGTTCTGGTGGCAGTGTGGGAGACGACCAGCGATGTCGGCGTTCCCGCCTTCCTCTGCCGGATTTTGGAAGACGTCGCGCCGCCCCTCAGCGGCTATCGGCCGTCGAGCGGAATGGGCTGCCATCCGGTGCGCGAGGTCGCGCTCTCGCGGGCGCTGACCGAGGCCGCGCAGAGCCGTCTCACCTTCATCTCCGGCGCGCGCGACGACATGAGCCGAGAAGAGTATGCCGAGTTCCTCGACCTGAAGACCTATGCGCTGTGGCGCGAGCAGATGATCGGCCCCGGCCCCGGCCGGAGCTTTCGTGACGTGCCCAGCCGGGATGGCGAGAGCTTGGAAGACGATGTGGCCTGGCAGCTCGAGCGGCTGCGCGCGGTCGGGATCGAGCAGGTTGCCGTGGTCGACCTCACCAGGCCCGAATTCGGCGTGCCGGTCGCCCGGGTCGTCATTCCCGGCCTGGAGGGTCTCGACGGCTCGCCCAGGTATCGGCCCGGCGCGCGCGCCCGGGCGATGCTTTCGGCGCGCAACGGGAGGGCTCCATAAAGGTCGTGGTCTTCCTCGGGCCGTCGCTGCCGCTGGCCGAGGCGCGGGAGCTACTGCCGGCCACCTATTTGCCGCCGGTCGCCGAGGGGGACGTCTATCGCGCTGCGCTGTCGCAACCGCAAGCCATCGGCATCGTCGACGGCTATTTCGAAGTCATTCCCGCGGTCTGGCACAAGGAAATCCTGTTCGCCATGAGCCGCGGGGTCCATGTCTTCGGCGCTTCGAGCATGGGGGCGTTGCGGGCGGCCGAGCTCGCTGCCTTCGGCATGGAGGGCGTAGGCGTCATCTTCGAGGCCTATCGGGACGGTCGCCTGGAGGACGACGACGAAGTCGCCGTGCTGCACGGGCCGGCCGAGCTCGGCTATCCGACGCTGGCCGAGGCGATGGTCAACATCCGGCACAGCTTGACGGCGGCATGCGATGCCGGCGTCATCGGCTCGCCAACGCGGGACACGCTCTCAACCGCCGCGAAAGAGCTGTTTTACCGCGAGCGGAGCTACGAACGGATTCTCGGGTTGGGTCGGGAGGCCGGCGTGCCGGGCGACGAGCTGGGGCGCCTGGAGGCATGGCTGCGGCGACACGCGGTCGACCGGAAGCGGGAGGACGCACGCCAGTTGCTTCGGGTCATTCGCCAGCGCCTCGAGAACGGCTTTTCTCCCAAGAGCGTTGCTTACAACTTCGAGCACACGACGCTCTGGGAGCGAGCGACAGTCAGTGCTAAAAGCGAGTCGGCACGCCGGGATCCTTAGTGCGGCAATCGCCGGCTTGCCAAAGGAGGCTGGGAATCCGTTGTCTTTTGCCCCATGATTCGGGCAACGGAGGAGGTGGCGATGCGCAGCGTCACACTTGCTTTGCTCGGCGGCCTGCTGGTTGCGGTTTCCGCGGCGGCGCAAGAGGTGCGCTACTATCAACTTCCGGAAGGCGCGGGGCCGCACGACGTGGCGCCGGCGCCCGACGGCTCGGTCTGGTACACGGCCCAGCGCCAGGGCGCGTTGGGCAAGCTCGATCCCGCGACTGGGCTGCTAGAACAGATTCCGCTCGGCCCGGATTCGGCGCCCCATGGAGTCATCGTCGGCCCCGATGGCGCCGCCTGGGTCACGGACGGCGGACAGAACGCCATCGTTCGCGTTGATGCCCGGACCCACGCCGTGAAGGTCTTCGAGCTGCCGGAAGAAACAGGTTATGCCAACCTCAACACGGCCGCCTTCGACGGCGGCGGAATTCTCTGGTTCACCGGGCAGAACGGCATTTATGGCAAGCTCGACCCGGCAAGCGGCGAGATTGCGGTCTATGAGGATCCCGAGGGACGCGGGCCCTACGGCATAACCGCAACGCCGAGTGGCGAGGTCTACTACGCCTCGCTTGCCGGCAGCCATATCGCCCGCATCGATAGCGCAACCGGCAGGGCGACCGTCATCGAGCCGCCGACGCCGGACCAGGGTGCGCGCCGCGTCTGGTCGGATTCCAAAGGGCGCATCTGGGTCAGCGAGTGGAACTCCGGACAGGTCAGCCTCTACGACCCGGTCGACGAAACTTGGAACAGCTGGAAGCTGCCGGGCGAACGGCCGCGCTGCTATGCGGTCTATGTCGACGGGCGTGACCGGGTCTGGCTGACCGACTTCGGCGCC